>JADGAL010000006.1:11390-34896 GCA_015232025.1 Alphaproteobacteria bacterium | reverse complement strand
TGGCCTTGTCGGTCTCGATCTCGGCGACGGCGTCGCCCGCCGCCACCCTGTCGCCTTCCTTCTTCAGCCAGCGGGCCAGATTGCCCTCGCTCATGGTCGGCGAGAGCGCCGGCATGCGGATTTCGATCGGCATGGCGCCCTCCCCTATTTGCGGTAGCAGACGGCCTTGCAGGCGGCCACGACGGTGTCGGGCTGCGGCAAGGCGAGGCGTTCCAGATTGGCGGCGTAGGGCATCGGCACGTCGGCCCCCGCCACCCGGCCGACCGGCGCGTCGAGCCAGTCGAAGGCGTGCTCCATCATCAGGGCGGCGATTTCGGAGCCGATGCCGGCCACCGGCCAGCCCTCCTCGACGGTGACGACGCGGTTGGTCCGCTTCACCGAGGCGACCAGCGTTTCGACATCGAGCGGACGGATGGTGCGCAGATTGATCACCTCGGCTTCGATGCCCTCGCGGGCCAGCGATTCCGCCGCCTCGAGCGCCACATGGACCATGCGCGAGAAGGCGCAGATCGTCACGTCGCGGCCCGCCCGCTCGATCTTGGCCTTGCCCAGCGGCACCACCCATTCGGGGTCTTCGGGCACGTCGAAGCTTTGGCCGTACAGCAGTTCGTGCTCCAGGAAGACCACCGGATTGGGATCGCGGATCGCCGCCTTCAGCAGGCCCTTGGCGTCGGCCCCCGAATAGGGCGCCACCACCTTGAGGCCGGGGACATGCGCGTACCACGAGGCGAAGCACTGCGAATGCTGGGCGCCGACCCGCGCCGCCGCGCCATTGGGGCCGCGGAAGACGATCGGGCTGCCCAACTGCCCGCCGCCCATATACAGGGTCTTGGCGGCCGAGTTGATGACGTGGTCGATGGCCTGCATCGAGAAGTTGAACGTCATGAATTCGACGATCGGCTTCAGCCCCGCGAACGAGGCGCCGACGCCCAGCCCGGCGAATCCGCTTTCGGTGATCGGCGTGTCGATGATCCGCTCGGGGCCGAATTCGTCGAGCAGGCCCTGGCTGACCTTGTAGGCGCCTTGGTATTGCCCGACCTCCTCGCCCATCAGGAAGACCGCCGGGTCGCGCCGCATCTCCTCGGCCATGGCGTCGCGCAACGCCTCGCGCACCGTCATGCGCCGGGTCGCGCCGGCATGCTCGCGCTCCTCGGGCGCGGTGGGGGCGGCTTTGGGCGCCGGCATCAGGGACGTCGGCGCCTCGGCGCGGACCGGCGCGGTCGAGGGAATGTGCCCCTCCATCGCGCCGTCGAGCGCCGTGCTGGCCTCGCCCTCGCCCAGCAGAAGGGCGATCGGCGTGTTGACCGCGATGTTCTCGGCCCCGGCGGGAACCAGGATGCGGCCCAGCAGGCCGTCCTCGGCGGCTTCCATCTCCATGGTCGCCTTGTCGGTCTCGATTTCGGCGATGGCGTCGCCGGACGACACCTTGTCGCCCTCGCTTTTCAGCCATTTGGCCAGCTTGCCCTCGGTCATGGTCGGCGACAGCGCCGGCATCAGCACCTGGATCGGCATGGAACGTCTCCCCCTCAGGCGGGCAGCAGGATGTCGGTCCACAGCTCGGCGGGATCCGGCTCGGGACTGGTCTGGGCGAATTCGGCGGCCTCGGTGACGATGGCCTTGACCTCGCGGTCGATGTCCTTGAAGCGCGCCTCGTCGGCGATGCCCTCGGTCTCCAGCTTGCGGCGCAACTGGTCGATCGGATCGTGCTCGGACCGCATGCGGCTGACCTCCTCTTTCGAGCGGTACTTGGCGGGGTCCGACATCGAATGGCCGCGATAGCGGTAGGTCTTCATCTCCAGCACGAACGGCCCCTTGCCCGAGCGGGCGTGCGCCACCGCCTCGTCACCGGCCGCCTTGACGGCCAGCACGTCCATGCCGTCTACGGGGCGGCCGGGAATGCCATAGGCCTCGCCGCGCCGGTAAAGCTCGGTCGACGCCGAGGCGCGCTCGACCGAGGTGCCCATGCCGTATTTGTTGTTCTCGACGATGACGATTAGCGGCAGCTTCCACAGGGCGGCCATGTTGAAGCTTTCATACACCTGACCCTGATTGACCGCGCCGTCGCCCAGATAGGCCAGGCACACCCCGCCGTCCTTGCGGTATTTGTGCGCGAAGGCCAAGCCGGTGCCGAGCGGCACCTGGGCGCCGACGATGCCATGGCCGCCATAGAAGTTCTTCTCGCGGCTGAACATGTGCATCGAGCCGCCCTTGCCCTTGGAATAGCCGCCGGCCCGCCCCGTCAACTCGGCCATCACCCCCTTGGGGTCCATGCCGCAGGCCAGCATGTGGCCGTGGTCGCGGTAGCTGGTGATCACCGAATCACCGCCGCCGATCGCCGCCTGCATGCCCACCACCACCGCCTCCTGGCCGATGTAGAGGTGGCAAAAGCCGGCGATCAGGCCCATTCCATAAAGCTGTCCCGCCTTCTCTTCGAAGCGGCGGATCAACAGCATGTCGCGATAATGCCCGAGCAAGGCTTCGGGACTGGCCGAGGGCGAAGCGACGTCGACCTTTGCTCTACGGGGGCGGATGGCCATGTATCCTCCGGGGCGGTGACTGGTCTGCCTCAGAGGTAAACCCTTCGCGCGGGTTTGGCAAGACGCTCGAATATGCGTAAGGTCTTGTTTTGCAATGCACAAATTATGATTAACTGGATCGTGGTTAATTCCGCTACTTCAGGCATAGGCCGATCAGGCGGTCGCCAGGGACGTGGAAAACGTCTGGCCAATCCGCATAGAATGGCTTTGTGGAGACCGAGGAGGTTGTCATCATGCGGAACAGCGCCACGCTGGCGATCCACGGCGAAAAACTTCCGCCCGAGCATCCACCGGAGGAGGCCGCCGCGTTCATCGAAATCCGCGCCAAGGTGCAGGAAGGCATCGCCGACATCGAGGCCGGAAATCTGGTGGACGCGGACGAGGTTCACGCGCGACTGGAACAAAAATTCGGCATCGTCATTCGGCGGTGACGGTGCCGGAGGTCATCTACACCCGTCGCGCCGAGGCCGACATCGACGCGATCATCGGCTACATCGCCAAAGACAGCCGGCGCGCGGCGGAAGACTTTTCCGCTCGACTGATCGGCAAGCTTTACGCGCTGGCCGAGACGCCGCTCATGGGGCGCGAGCGCGACGACTACGGGGCCGACATCCGCGCCCTCGGCATGATGGAAAGCAGGAGGGGAAACACCAAGGACACCAAGGACACGAAGCCGGCGGCGAATTGCCAGTACAGTCCCGGTCCCTTGGTGACTCTTGGTGGCCTTGGTGTCTTGGTGGTGAACCTTCTTTCCTTTACCGCGATGCTCACCGCCGCTCGATGACCGTCAGTTCGCTTTCGCGGCCGAGATTGAGCATCAGGCGCGCCCGTTCCTCCAGCATGTCGCGGTCGAGGCTGTCGGGGCGCAAAAGCTGGGTGCGGCGTTCGAGCGTCAGCTTCTGCTCTTCGACGCGGGCCAGGGTGGTTTCGGCCTCGCGGATCTCGTGGCGCAGGCTCCACCAGGCGAGCAGACCGCGCTCGCCCTGGATCGTGTGGTAGCCGAAATAGACCAGCGCCGCCGCCCCCATGAGGGGGCCAACGGCGTGGCGGGCACGGCGGCGGATCGCATCGAGGACCATCATGCCCCGATGGAATCACGCCGGAGTCGCGGCCGTCAACAGCCGTGAGTCAATAATCGTCAAATAAAATTCAGACCGTTGCAAAAATGACTCGATGGAGAGTCAGTCCTCGCAAGGACTGGTTTTGGCGGGCCGGCGGGCCACAACATCTTGTGACCCGCCGTCCCGCCCCGTCTCAGCGACGGCGCAGGGCGCCGCGGCCGGCATAGCGCGCCGCCGGCCCGAGCAGCTCTTCCAGACGGATGAGCTGGTTGTACTTGGCCAACCGATCCGAGCGCGACAGCGAGCCGGTCTTGATCTGGCCGCAATTGGTGGCGACGGCGAGGTCGGCGATGGTCGAATCCTCGGTCTCGCCCGAACGGTGCGACATCACGGCGGTGTAGCCCGCCTTGTGGGCCATCTCGACGGCTTCCAGGGTCTCGGTCAGCGAGCCGATCTGGTTGACCTTGACCAGGATCGAATTGGCGCGGCCCTCGCGAATGCCGTCGGCCAGGCGGGCGGGATTGGTGACGAACAGATCGTCGCCGACCAACTGGATTTTGGAACCCAGGGCGTCGGTCAGCGCCTTCCAGCCGTCCATGTCGTCTTCGGACATGCCGTCCTCGATCGATACGATCGGGAAGCGCGACACCAGCCCTTCCCAGTATTTGACCATGCCGGCCGGATCGAGCGTCTTGTTCTCGCCGGCCAGGACGTATTTGCCGTCCTTGAAGAACTCGGTCGAGGCGGCGTCGAGCGCCAGCACGACGTCGTCGCCCGGCTTGTAGCCCGCCGCCTCGATCGCCCTCATCACGAAGTCGAGCGCCTCGTCGGCGCTGGCCAGATTGGGGGCGAAGCCACCCTCGTCGCCGACATTGGTGTTGTGGCCGGCGTCCTTCAGCTTCTTCTTCAGCGCGTGGAAGATTTCCGCGCCCATCCGCACGGCGTCGGCCATCGAGGGCGCGCCGACCGGCATGATCATGAATTCCTGGATGTCGATCGGGTTGTCGGCGTGCATGCCGCCATTGATGATGTTCATCATCGGCACCGGCAGCGTCTTGGCGAAGGCGCCGCCGACATAGCGGAACAGCGGCAGCCCGGCCTCCTCGGCGGCCGCCTTGGCGACCGCCAGCGACACGCCCAGGATGGCATTGGCGCCGAGCCGCGACTTGTTGGGCGTGCCGTCCAGATCGATCATGGTGCGGTCGAGCACCACCTGATCCTCGGCGTCCATGCCGGCCAGGGCGTCCCAAATCTCGCCATTGACCGACTCGACGGCCTTCAGCACGCCCTTGCCGCCGTAGCGATCCTTGTCGCCGTCACGCAGCTCGACCGCCTCGTGCGCGCCGGTCGAGGCGCCCGACGGCACCGCGGCGCGGCCGAAGGCGCCGCTTTCCAAGGCGACGTCGACCTCGACGGTGGGGTTGCCCCGGCTGTCGAGGATTTCGCGCGCGTGTATGTCGGTGATCGCCGTCATCGGAGACTCCTTCAAAGAGGGATTGGGTTGGCCTTGGCCAGCCTGTCGAAATCGCGCAGCACGGCCAGCAGGGCCGGCATGGCGCGCAAGGGGATCATGTTGGGGCCGTCGCTCGGCGCCCGGTCGGGATCGGGATGGGTTTCGATGAACAGCCCGGCCACGCCGACCGCCAGCGCGGCGCGCGCCAGGACCGGCGCGAATTCCCGCTGTCCGCCCGACGAACTCCCCTGCCCGCCCGGCTGCTGCACCGAATGGGTGGCGTCGAAGATGATTGGGCAGCCGGTGTCGCGCGCCATGATCGGCAGGCCGCGCATGTCGGCGACCAGGGTGTTGTAGCCGAAGCTCGCCCCGCGCTCGGTCAGCATCACGCGGTCGTTGCCCGAGGACAGCGCCTTGGCCGCCACGTTCCTCATGTCCCAGGGGGCGAGGAACTGGCCCTTCTTGATGTTGACCACCGCGCCCGTCGCGGCCGCCGCCAGCAGCAGATCGGTCTGGCGGCACAGGAAGGCGGGGATTTGCAGCACGTCGACCACCGCCGCCACCGGCGCGCATTGCGCCGCCTCGTGGACGTCGGTCAGCACCGGGCAGCCCAGCCTGTCGCGGATCTCGGCGAAGATGGGCAAGGCGCGATCGATGCCGATGCCGCGCTCGCCGCCCAAGCTGGTGCGATTGGCCTTGTCGAACGACGCCTTGAAGATCAGGCCGATGCCCAGATCGCGGGTCATCTCGACCAGCGCGCCCGCCACCTCGAAGGCGTGGTCGCGGCTTTCCATCTGGCAAGGCCCGGCGATCAGCGCGAAGGGCAGATCGTTGCCGAAGGTGACCGGGCCGATCCGGACATGGCGGTTCTGGGTCATGCGCACCTACACGAGGCGGCTCTGGTCGATGGCCGCCTTGATGAACGACGTGAACAACGGATGGGGATCGAACGGCTTCGATTTCAGTTCGGGATGGAACTGCACGCCGACGAACCACGGGTGGTCGGGAATCTCGACGATCTCGGGCAGCACGCCATCGGGCGACAGGCCCGAAAAGACCAGCCCGACCGCCTCGAGACGCTCGCGGTAATGGATGTTGACCTCGTAGCGGTGGCGATGGCGCTCGTTGACGATCGCCGCGCCATAGATGTCGCGCACCATGCTGTCCGGGGTCAGGTGGCAGTCATAGGCGCCCAGCCGCATGGTGCCGCCCATGTCGCCATCCGCCTGACGGCGCTCAAGCTGATTGCCGCGCAGCCATTCAGTCATCAATCCGACCACCGGCTCGTCGGTCGGGCCGAATTCGGACGAGCTGGCCTTGGGCAAGCCGGCCAGGTCGCGGGCCGCCTCGATCACCGCCATCTGCATGCCGAAGCAGATTCCGAAATAGGGCACCTTGCGCTCGCGCGCGAAGCGCACCGCCGAGATCTTGCCCATCGCGCCGCGCTCGCCGAAGCCGCCGGGCACCAGGATGGCGTCCATCGGCTCCAGGATATGGACGGCGTCCTCGCGTTCGAACGCCTCGGAGTCGATCCATTTCAGGACGACGCGCACATTGTTGGCGATGCCGCCATGGGTCAGCGCCTCGGCCAGCGATTTGTAGCTGTCGAGCAGGCTGGTGTATTTGCCGACCACGCCAATCGTCACCTCGCCCTCGGGGTGGCGGATTCGCTCGACGATGTGGTTCCAGCGCGCCAGATTGGGCATTGGCATGCCGGTCAGGCCGAAATGCTTGCAGACCTGATCGTCGAGTCCCTGCTCGTGATAGCTGACCGGCACCTGATAAATGGTGTCGACGTCGAGCGCCGGAATCACCGCCTCTTCGCGCACATTGCAGAACTGGGCGATCTTGCGCCGCTCGCCGGCCGGGATCGGGCGGTCCGAGCGGCACATCAGCATGTCGGGCTGGATGCCGACCGACAGCAATTCCTTGACCGAATGCTGGGTCGGCTTGGTCTTCAACTCGCCGGCCGAGGGGATGTAGGGCAGCAGCGTCAGATGCACGAACATGGTCTGGGCGCGACCCAACTCGTTCGCCAACTGCCGGATCGCCTCGAGGAAGGGCAGGCTTTCGATGTCGCCGACCGTGCCGCCGATTTCGCACAGCACGAAATCCTCGTCGGTGACGTCGCTTTTGATGAAGTCCTTGATGGCGTCGGTGACGTGCGGGATCACCTGCACCGTGCCGCCCAGATAATCGCCGCGGCGCTCGCGGGCGATCACCGTCGAATAGATGCGGCCGGTGGTGACGTTGTCCGAGCGGCGCGACGGCACCCCGGTGAAGCGCTCGTAATGGCCAAGGTCGAGATCGGTCTCGGCGCCATCGTCGGTGACGTAGACCTCGCCATGCTGGGTCGGGCTCATGGTGCCCGGATCGACGTTCAGATAGGGGTCCAGCTTGCGCAAGCGGACCTTGAAGCCGCGGCTTTGCAGCAAAGCGCCCAAGGCGGCGGAGGCGAGCCCCTTGCCGAGGGAGGAGACCACGCCGCCGGTGATGAAGATGAATCGCGCCATGTGCCCACCATGAGAGCGCCGCCAGCCTCTTCGCCGGCGCGCGCCAATCCCTCTCGAAGCAGAGGCGGCTTGCGCCGCCTCTTTTGTCTCTATTGCGCCAGTGGCGCGCTCGGCTTGCCCGGAGCCTGCTCCGGCACCGGAGCGGGATCGGCCGGCGCGGTGGTCCCCACGGCCGGAATCTGGTCGACGATCGATTGGGCCGGCGCGCGATTGTTGGCGAGCAGGCTGAGCACCAGGCTCGACGTGATGAACAAGGCGGCCAGGATCGCCGTGGTGCGGGTCAGCAGATTGCCGGCCGCGCGTCCGGTCATCAGCCCCCCGCCGCTGCCGCCGATGCCGAGGGCGCCGCCCTCGCTGCGCTGCAGCAGGACCACGCCGACCAGGGCGATGGCGATGAACAGATGGACGACGAGAAGGACGTTGATCATGGCTCCACCAATATGGTGCCTCGCCGGGCCATTGGCCAAGCGAGGCGGCTCGGGTCTCGGCGTCTTTTTATGCGCCCGCGTCGTGGAAGGCTAGGGGCAACTTTGCGCGATCGCCCAAAAATCGTCGACCTTGAGGCTGGCGCCGCCGATCAGGCCACCATCGACATCGTCCATGGCCAGCAATTCCTTGGCGTTCGAGGGCTTCATCGAGCCGCCATACAGCACTTTCAGGGCGCGGGCGCCGTCCGCCCCAAGACGCTTGGCCGCCTCGGCGCGAATCATCGCATGCACTTCGGCCACCTCGGCGTTGGTCGGGGTGCGGCCGGTGCCGATCGCCCAGACCGGCTCGTAGGCGATCACCGTGTTGGCGGCGGTCGCCCCGTCGGGCAGCGAGCCGTGGAACTGGCCGGCCACCACCTCGATGGTGCGGCCGGCGTCGCGCTCGGCCTCGGTCTCGCCGATGCAGATGATGGCGATCAGGCCGGCGGCGTTGGCGGCGACCGCCTTGGCGTTGACCACCGCGTCGGTCTCGCCGTGGTCGGTGCGGCGTTCGGAATGGCCGACGATCACGTAGCGGCAGCCGACATCGCCCAGCATGGCGGCGGCCACGTCGCCGGTATGGGCGCCCGAGGTCTTGGCGTGGCAATCCTGCCCGCCCACCGCGACCGGGCCGCCGGCCACCGCGCGCGCCACGTCGGCGATCAGGGTGAAGGGCGGGCACACCAGCAGGTCGCAGGCCAGCGCCGCGCCGGCCGCCTTGGCCTTGGCGGCCACTCCCTCGGCCAGCGCGATCCCGTCGGCCCGCAGTCCGTTCATCTTCCAGTTGCCCGCGATCAGGGGCCGTCGGGTTTTCATGGTGGCTTCCTCCGTTTCGGTGTCTTGGTTGGCGGAGAGATTTAACACAAGGGGCGCTGGAGTGTCATCTCCCCTCCCCACCCGCCTTCCGCCCTGGACTTTTCCGTGTTGCGGGGCCACTTTGCCGCTTCTATGATGCCCGGCCGCCTTTCAACCAGGTGAAGTGATCCGATGCTCGATTCGCTGCGCAACTCGGCCAAGTCGCCCATCATGAAGGGGCTGCTCATCCTGCTGGCGGTTGGTTTCGCCGGCTGGGGCGTCAACGACGTGGTGACCGCCACCGCCTCGCGCACGCCGGCCATCAAGGTGGGCGACATCGAGGTGGCCCCCGAGCGGGTGGCCGAAGACTATCAGCGCGAACTGCGCCGCTTGCAGGAGATGTTCGGCGGCGGGATCACCGACGAGCAGGCGCGCCAGATGGGCGTGCTGGACCGCACCATTCAGCAGATCGTCAGCCGGGCGTTGCTCGATCAGGCGGCGCAGGATCTGGGCATGGTGGCGGACATGGATTCGCTGCGCCGCGAGATCGCCACCAATCCCGCCTTCCACAACGCCCAAGGCAAGTTCGACGCCGACGCGTTCCGCACCGCCCTGTCGCGGGCCGGCTACAGCGAGGGCGGCTTCCTGTCGATCGCCCGGCTGGACATGGTGCGCAGCCAGATCGCCAGCGCGGTGACCGGCGGCGTCGCGGCGCCGTCCACCCTGATCGCGCCGCTGCACCGCTATCACGGCGAGCGCCGGGTGGCCGAGACGGTGCTGTTCGAGACCGAGCGCATGGCGGCGCCCAAGGCGCCCGATGACGGCACCCTGGCCGAATTCCACAAGGCCAATTCCGCCCGTTTCATGGCGCCCGAATACCGTGCGGTGTCGGTTCTGACCATCCGCCCCGGCGATGTCGCCGGCCATGTGACGGTCACCGACCAGATGATCGCCGAGGCCTACGAGCAGCGCCTGGACGAGTTCGTCGAGGGCGAGCGGCGCAATGTGCGCCAAATCCTGTTCGACGACGAGGCGGCGGCCCGCGCCGCCGTCCAAGCGGCGCGCGGCGGCGCGCGCTTCGACGAGGTCGCCAAGGCGGCGGCGCGCGAGGTCGGCTCGCTCGGCTGGGTCGAGCGCCAGGGCCTGCCCGCCGATTTCGCCGAGCCGGTCTTCGCCCTGCCCGCCGACGGAATCAGCGAGCCCCTGCAAAGTCCGCTCGGCTGGCACGTCTTCAACGTCACCGGCCTGGCCGAGGGGCGCACCCGCCCGCTGGCCGACGTGCGCGACCAGATCCGCCAGGACCTCGCCGGCGAAAAGGCGCTGGACCTCGTCTTCACATTGGGCACCCAGGTGCAGGACGCCCTGGCCGGCGGCGCCACTTTGGAAGAGGCGGCGCAGCGCTTGAAGATCGGCTTCGCCAAGGCCGAGATCGACCAGCGCGGCCGCACCCGCCAGGGTCAGCCGGCCGACACGCTGCCGCAGTCCGACACCTTCCTGGCCGCCGCCTTCGCCACCGAGCGGGGCCGCGACAGCGAATTGACCGAGCTTGACGCCGGCGGCTATTTCCTGCTGCGCGTCGACGAGGTGACGCCGCCCGCCCTGAAGCCCTATGAGAGCATCAAGGACGAGGTCGCCAAGGCCTGGGTCGCCGAACAGCGCGCCAACGCCGCCCGTCAGGCCGCCGAGGCCGCCGCCGCCAAGCTGAAGGAAGGCGCGGCGCTGGCCCAACTCGCCACCGAAGCCAAAAGCAAGGTGACGGTCACCCAGCCGCTGGGCCGCGAGGGCGCCAACGAATCCCTGCCGCGCGACCTGATCGAACGTCTGTTCACCATGACCCCCGGCGAGGCGGCCACCGCCCCGATGCCGACCGGCACCCTGCTGGTCGTGCTGAAGGAGGTGGTGCCCGCCGGCCCCGTCGATGGCGAGGGCGCCAAGGTCCTGAGCCGCCAAGCCGGGCAGACCATCGCCGCCGACATCCTGGACCAGTATCTCGCGGCGTTGACCACGGAACACGGCGTCACCGTCAATCGCAAGGTGATCGAGGGACGACTGTAGAATCATGAAGGCGACGCCCGATTTCGCCACCTTCGCCGCCGCCTACGAGGCGGGCAAGGCGCAGGTGCTCTCGACCACCCTGGTGGCCGACCTGGAAACCCCGGTCTCGGCGATGCTGAAGCTGGCCGACGGCCGGCCCAACTCGTTCCTGCTGGAGTCGGTCGAGGGAGGGGCCAAGCGCGGCCGCTACTCCTTCATCGGACTGAAGCCGGACCTGATCTGGCGCTGCCAGGGCGACACCGCCGAAATCAACCGCGAGGCGCGCTTCGACGCCAACGCCTTCGCCCCCTGCCCGGTCGCCGCCGAGCGCGGCGCGCTGGCCAGCCTGCGCGCCCTCGAGATCGAAAGCCGCATCGAGCTTCCGCCGCACCTGCCGCCGATGTCGGCGGCGCTGGTCGGCTATCTCAGCTACGACGTGGTGCGTCTGGCAGAAAAGCTGCCCGACAACAACCCGGACGGCATTGGCGTGCCCGATGGCGTGTTCCTGCGGCCCACCGTGATGGCCATCTTCGACGACATCGAGGACGTGGTCACCGTCGTCACCCCCGTGCGCCCGCGCCAGGGCCAGGACGCGCGCGCCGCCTGGGAGCAGGCCTGCACCCGCCTGGCCGAGGTGGTCGCCGACTTCGACCGCAACCTGCCGCTCAACCACGAGCCGCCCGCCGACCACGCCGCCCTGCCCGCGCCCATTCCCAACATGACGCGCGAGCGGTTCCACGAGATGGTCGCCAAGGCCAAGGACTACATCGCGGCCGGCGACATCTTCCAGGTGGTGCTGTCGCAACGCCTGACCGCGCCGTTCCGCCTGCCGCCCTTCGCCCTGTACCGCGCGTTGCGCCGGACCAATCCGAGTCCGTTCCTGTTCCATCTCGATTTCGGCGGCTTCACCATCGTGGGTTCGAGCCCCGAAATCCTGGTTCGCCTGCGCGACGAGAAGGTCACCATCCGCCCGCTGGCCGGCACCCGCCGACGCGGGCGCGACGAGGCCGAGGATCAGGCGCTGGCCGAAGACCTGCTGGCCGACCCCAAGGAGATGGCCGAGCATCTGATGCTGCTCGATTTGGGCCGCAACGACGTCGGCCGGGTCGCCAAGATCGGCACCGTCAAGGTCACCGAGCAGATGCGCATCGAGCATTACAGCCAGGTGATGCACATCGTCTCGAACGTCGAGGGCATGATCGACCCGCGCCACGACGCCATGGACGCCCTGCTGGGCGGCTTCCCGGCCGGCACCGTGTCGGGGGCGCCCAAGGTGCGCGCCATGGAGATCATCGACGAATTGGAGCCCGACCGGCGCAGCTTCTACGCCGGCTGCATCGGCTATTTCTCGGCCAATGGCTCGATGGACACCTGCATCGCCCTGCGCACCGCCCTGGTCAAGGACGGCACCCTGTATGTGCAGGCCGGCGCCGGCATCGTCGCCGATTCCGATCCCGAGTCCGAATACCAGGAATGCCTGAGCAAAGCCCGCGCCCTGGTCCGCGCCGCCGAAATCGCGGTGCAGTTCTCGACCCGGCGGGGGTGAGCGGCGCGGGCGCGTTGACACGGCGCCGCCCACACCGAAGGACTGGAGGCGGCCATCCACCTCAACTCCCTCGCCATGTCGACCGGACTTGATCCGGCCATCCACGCGGCTCCGTGGGAACAGCATGGGCGGCGGCACGTGGATGCCCGTGTCAAGCACGGGCATGACGGCGAAGGGGCCTCGAAGGGGCTAGGGCGGAGGGACCGAGCCCGCGTTTGCTTGGCTGCGCGAGTGGCGACGCTTCGCGGCGGCTAACAAGGCGGGGGGCGGCTCCGGGGGACTGGCCAGTATCTTGAGGATGCGCTCGGTATCACGCTCGCTCAATATGATGCGCTCGACGACGACGCGCGTGGTGCCAAGGCGGCGCTTCTTCTCCTTGGTGGCGCGCATCGTCGCTGGCATCGAAACCTCCATGGATGCACGCCCGTGTCGGTGACATGGCGCGCGGGCGCGTTGACACGGCGTCGCCCACCCACCATCCTTGGTCTTCGCACACGGGGGCGCGGCGATGGCGCAGGCGGCGCAGTCTGGCATGACCTTGGACGCCTTCCTTGCATGGGAGGACAGGCAGGAGCGTCGTCACGAGTTCCTGGGCGGCGACATCGTCGCGATGACCGGCGGGACCGCCGCGCACAATCTGATCGTACAGAACACCGCCGCCACGCTTCGTCGTGGCCTCGCCGGGCACTGCGGGATTTTCACCGAAAGCATGAGGGTCATCGCCCCGACGGGTGACGTGTCCTACCCCGACGTCGTGGCGACCTGCGCCGCGTGGTCGCTGAAGGACAGCGTCGTCGCCGAACCCCTGGTCATCGTCGAGGTGCTGTCCGACAGCACCGAGCGCGCCGATCGCGGCCGGAAATGGTTCGCCTATCAGGTTATCCCGTCGCTTCGGCATTACCTGCTGCTGTCCCAGGACGCGCCCAGCCTGGAACTCTACAGCCGGAGCGACGGCGGCGTTTGGCGCTATGCCCACACCGAAGGACTGGGGGCGGCCATCGACCTCGACTCCCTCGCCGTGTCGCTTCCGCTTGAAGACCTGTTTCGGGGCGCGCTGGCCGCGTAGATCACCGCTTCTCGATCAACTCGATCTTGTAGCCATCCGGGTCCTCGAGGAAGGCGATGACCGTGGCGCCGTGTTTCATCGGGCCGGGCGGGCGGGGAATCTTGACGCCCTCCTTGGCCAGGCGGTCGCAGGTGGCGTGGATGTCGGGCACCCCGATCGCCAGATGGCCGAAGGCGTCGCCAAGCTGATAGGGCTGCTCGCGGCCCCAGTTGTGGGTCAGCTCGATGACCGAATCGGTGGCCTCGTCGCCATAGCCGACGAAGGCCAGGGTGAATTCGCCTTCGGGATAGTCGGTGCGGCGCAGCAGCCTCATGCCGAGCAGACGGGTGTAGAAATCGATCGATTTGTCCAGGTCGCGGACCCGGATCATGGTGTGCAGGAGTCGCATGACGGTCCTTTCGCGATGGTGGCGAGCACGATGTCGGCGGCGCGCCGGCTGGGGCTTTCTCCCCCGACGCCAAGCCGGCGCATCGCCAAGGCCAGATCGGCGCGCTGCGCGGCGCGGGCCGCGGGGTCGTCAAACAGGGTGGCGAGCGCTTCGGCCAGCCGGTCGGGGCGGCAGTCGTCTTGGAGGAATTCGGGTACCGCGTAGCGGTCAAGCAGGATGTTCACCAGATTGACCCGTTTGATCTTCAACAGGCGGCGCATGATCATCGCCGTGGCCGGAGCGACGCGGTAGCCCACCACATTGGGCAGCGCGGCCAACGCCAACTCCAGCGCCACCGTCCCCGAGGCGGCCAAAGCCGCGTCGGCGGCGGCGAAGGCGTCGTATTTCTCGACCCGACCACGCACCACCAAGGTCGGCGCCGACCAGCCGGCCACGGCGGAGGTCACCTCGGTCGCCACCGTTTCGACGGTCGGCACCACCACCCGCAGGCCGGGGAAGCGGCTGGCGAGCAGTCCCACCGTCTGGGCGAACACCGGCAGCAGGCGCGATGTTTCACCGCGTCGGCTGCCCGGCAGGACGACCAGCAGCGGCGCCAGGGCGTCGATGTCATGACGCGCGCGGAAGGCGGCCCCGTCGCCCCGCTCGGCGCCGCTTTCGATCACCGGATGGCCGACATGCACGGTGCGCAAGCCGTGCGCCTCGAAATAGGGCGGTTCGTTGGGCAGCAGCGTCATCAGCAGATCAAGGCGTTTGGCGAGCTTCTTGGCCCTCCCCGCCTTCCAGGCCCACACCATCGGCGCGACGTAATGCAGCCGCGGCACGGTCGAGCCGCGCGCCTTCAGCCGCTTGGCGATCTGGCCGGTGAACCCCCAGGAGTCGATGGTCACCACCACGTCGGGGCGCCGCGCTTCGATGTCTTCGATGGTCTGGGCCAAACGTCTGAGGATGTTGGGCAGGCGGGGCAGCACCTCGACCAGGCCCATCACCGCCAGTTCCTCGATCGGGACCAGGCTGGTCAACCCCTGCTCGGCCATGTTCTCGCCGCCGATGCCGGCGAAGCGCGCCCGGCCGCCGCTCCGTTCGGTCAGCGCCGCCATCAGACGCGCCCCGAGAAGATCGCCCGAGGGCTCGCCCGCCACCAGATAGACCAGCGGCGCCTCGCGCGTCATGGCGCCACGCCGATCACGAACAGGCCCAGTTCGTCGGCGGCGGCGGCCACCTCGTCGCGGCCCACCACCAGGGTGCCGCCGGCCTCGACCGCGATGCCGCGCAATCCCGCGGCGGCGGCGTTGCGCAGGGTGGCGACGCCCACCGTGGGAAGGTCGGCGCGGCGCTCCTGGCCGGGCTTGGGCAGCTTGACCAGCACGCCGCCGGGGCCTTCGCGCTTGAGGGCGGCGCAGCGCGCGATCAGGGCGTCGGTGCCTTCGATCGCCTCGACGCCCAGGACGAGGCCTTGCTGCACCACCACCGACTGACCGACATCGACCGCGCCCAGGGCGCGGGCCACCGAGACGCCCCGCCGGACGTCGTCCCAGCCTTGCTCGTCCGGCTCGATGCGGCCATAGGGTCCGATGGTGGCGACCAAGTCGTCCAGGACGTCGTTGATGCCGATCACGCGAAAGCCCTCGATCTCGAATTCGCGCACCACGGCGCGAAGCAACCCGTCGTCGCCGATCGAGTGCGCGCCCAGTCGGGCGACGAGACGCACGGTGCGCCAGTCGGGACGCAACTCGGCCAGGCTTGGGCGGCGGATCGGGCCGGCCATCACCACCTCGGAGACGCCGGCCCGGCGCAGCAATTCGACGACGCCGCCCGCCTCGCCCAGCCGGATCCAGTCGGCGGGAGCGTCGGCCAAGGGCGCGGGATCGGCGTGATCGCGGAAGGCCAGCACATGGAAGGGCCGGCCGCGCGCCCGGCAGGCCTCGATCAGGCGGGCCGGCAGCGTACCGCCGCCGGCCACGATGCCGAGCTTAGCCGGCATCCGCCAGTAGCGGCTGGCAGATGCCGCGCGAGGTGTCGGCACGCATGAATTCGACGATCTCCATCACGGCGGCTTGATCCTCGAACTGCTCGGCGACATCGGCGATGCGTTCCTGCAGATTGCCCTCGGGGGCGAACAGCAGGCGATAGGCGTTTCGCAGGGCGTGGATTTGATCGCGCGAGAAGCCGCGCCGCTTCAGCCCGACCAGATTGAGCCCCGAGAGGTGGGCGCGGTTGCCGGTCACCGAGCCGTAGGGGATGATGTCGGTCTCGACCCCGGACATGCCGCCGATCATGGCGTGGCGGCCGATGCGGACGAATTGATGCACCGCCGACAGGCCGCCCAGCACGGCGAACTCGCCGACCGTGACGTGGCCGGCCAGGGTGGCGTTGTTGGCCATGATCACGCTGTCGCCGACCACGCAGTCATGCGCGACATGCGATCCCATCATGAACAGGCAGCCGTCGCCCACTCGGGTGATCATGCCGCCGCCGGCCGTGCCGGGGTTCATGGTGACATGCTCGCGGATCAGGTTATTGCTGCCGATCACCAGGGTGGATGGCTCGCCCTTGAACTTCAGGTCCTGCGGCTGGTGGCCGATCGAGGCGAAGGGAAAAATCCGGCAGCCCTCGCCGATCGAGGTGCGGCCGGCGACCACGACATGCGACACCAGCTCGACACGCGCGGCCAGCGAGACCTCGGGGCCGACGACGCAATAGGGGCCAATGGAAACGTCGTCGGCCAGCTTCGCGGCGGGGTCGACGATGGCGGTGGGGTGAATGGCTGCCAATTCAATTGTCCACGATCATGGCGGTATAGATGGCTTCCGCCACCAGGGTTCCGTCGACCTTGGCCTCGCCCCGGAATTTCCACACATTGCCGCGGCTACGCTCCTTGGCGACGTGGATCATCAGGCGGTCGCCCGGCCCGACCGGCTTGCGGAAGCGGGCGCCATCGATGGACATGAAATAGACCAGCTTGCCTTCCGAGGCGCGGCCCAACGTCTCGACCACCAGCACGGCCGCCGTCTGCGCCATCGCCTCGATGATCAGAACGCCCGGAAAAATCGGCCGGGTCGGGAAATGGCCCTGGAAACAGGGCTCGCCGATCGTGACGTTCTTGATGCCGATGGCGCTTTGATTGGGCACGATATCGATCACCCGATCCACCATCAGGAACGGGTAGCGATGCGGGATCATCTGCATGATCCGGTTGATGTCGACGGACCCTGGGGTCGTCGTGCCGTTGTCGTTCATGCCTGGGCCCTCACCTGTCGTCCCTTTTCCCCAGCTTGTTCAGCGCCGCGATCATGCGCCAATGCTCCTTGGCCGGCGCGGCGGGCGAGCCGACCACCGTCTGGCCCGCCTCGACGTCGCGCATCACCCCCGATTGCGCCGCGACCTTCGCGCCGGCGCCGATCCTCAAATGCCCGGTGATGCCCGCTTGGCCACCAAGCGCCGCGAAGTCGCCGATCTTGGTGCTGCCGGAAATGCCCACCTGAGCGACCACGACCACGCCCCGCCCGAGTTGAACGTTGTGGCCGATCTGCACCAGATTGTCGATGCGACAGCCCGGCCCGATCACCGTGTCCGGCCCGGCGCCGCGGTCGATCGTGCTGTTGGCGCCAACTTCGACGTCGTCGCCGATGATCACCCGACCAAGCTGCGGCACTTTCAAATGGCCCTGCGGCCCCATCGAGAATCCGAAGCCGTCCTGGCCGATGCGGGCGCCCGGATAGATCATCACCTTCGACCCGATCAACGCGTGGCTGACCGTGGCGTTGGCGCCGATCACGCAATCGTCGCCCAGCACCACGCCCTCGCCGATCACCGCGTTCGGCCCGATCAGGCAGCGCCGTCCAATCTCGGCGCGCGCCCCGACCACCGCGTTGGACTCGACGCGCGTGCCCTCGCCGATCGTCGCGCTGGAATCGACCACCGCGCCCGACGCGATGCCCGGCGCAAAGGCCGGAACCGGGTGGAAGGCCTGGGCGACGCGGGCGTAGGCGCGGTATGGATCGTCGCAGAGCAGAAGCGCCATTCCCGCCGGCGCCCGCCCGGCGAGGCCGGGCTGCACCAGACAGGCGCCCGCCTTCGACGAGGCGAACGCGTCGACATAGCGCCGGTTGTCAAGAAAGCCCACCTCGTCCGCCCCCGCCCGATCGAGCGGCGCCACGTCGCGGAACAGCGCGCCGGGATCGGCCCCGGCGCTCAGGCTGGCGCCCGACAACTCCGCCAGCCGAGCCAGCGTGAAGGGACCGGCGGCGGTGAAGAACCGCGGATCGGCCATGGCCTCACTTCTTCTTGGCGGGAGCCGCGGGCGGCTTGGCGGCGCCTTGGGCCGGCGGCGGCGCGTCGGTGGGGGGCGGGAACGGCACCGAGGTCAGCTTGGCGTTCAGCCGGTCGACCACGTCCTTGGTGATTTCCATCGCCGGGTCGAGAAACACCACCTGGGCCTTGGCGAGCACCAGATTGGCGCCCCGCTCCTGCGCCACCCCGAAGGTGAGTTCAAGCAGCGCCTTGGTCAATTGCTGCATCGCCTGGGAATAGGAGCGGTCCAAAGCGCGGCGACGCGCCACGACCTTGCCGCGGATGCCCGCCACCTGCTTCTCGAAGTTCTTCACCCGCTCGGCGAAGGCCTCGGGCGACAGCACGGAACGCTGCTTGGCCAATTCCTTTTCGGCCTCGCGCAGCGCCGTCTCTTCACGCTGCAATTCGGCCTCGTAGGTCTGGGCATAGCGGTTCTGCTCGGTGCGGATGCCCTTGAAGGCGGTCGAGCTGCGTACCGCGAGGTCGTAGTCGACCACCAGGATGATCGGCGCGGGCGGCTTGTCCGCCGCCGAGGCGGGCGACGCCAAAAAGAATGCGGCCAGCGCCCCCGCCAGGAGGGTGCCCATCTTGCGCGTCATGTCAGAACCTCGTGCCGAAGTTGAGACGGAAGATTTCCGTCTTGTCGAAGTCTTCCTTGAGGATCGGCAAGCCCAGATCGACGTTGATCGGACCGACCGGCGACCGCCACTTGACGCCCGCGCCGACCGACGAGCGGATCGAGGTCGACTGGCTCAGGCCGGCGGTCACCGTCTCGTCCGTCTCGCCGATGCTGCCCAAATCGGTGAACACGCGCCCCGTCAGGCCCAGTTCGGGCGGAAGGCCGAGCGGAACCGTCAGCTCGACCGTGCCGCTGAACATCCACAAGCCGCCGAGCGCGTCGCCGGTCGCCGTGTCGCGTGGGCTGACGCCCGCCGTGGCGAAGCCGCGCAGCGAATCGCCACCCAGGAAATAGCGGTTGGTGATGCGCACATCGTCGTTGATGCCCACCACATGGCCCGCCGAGCCGCCCAGGCCGACGATCCAGCCGTCGCCCAGGGGCAGGAAGTAGCCGGCGCCCACGCCGTTGCGCAGGAAATGCTCGGTACCGCCAAGGCCCGCCAATTCGGTGGTCAGGCGGACGTAATAGCCCTCGGTCGGGTCGAGGCGGCTGTCGCGCTTGTCATAGGTGATGGTGTGGGCGACCAACGAGATGATCGCGGTGCCTTCCTGCTCCTTGATGAAGCGCGAGGCGTCGTCCTGGACGTTCTCGACCTTGTCGCGGCTGAGCAGATAGCGCCAATCCTGCCGCCAACCCTCGTTGATCTGATAGCCCATCCGCAGCGCGCCGCCGATCGACGAGGCGTCGTACGAGCTTTCCTCCTGCAATTCGCGGGTCAGGGCGTAAAGGTCGACGCCGACCGCGAGGCGGCGATCCATGAAATAGGGTTCGGTGAAGGCGAAATCGAGCTGCGACTGGCGTTCGGCGATGGTCGTCGACAGCTTGAGATCCTGGCCGCGGCCGAGCAGGTTGCGCTCGCGCAGGCCCACCTCCATCATCGCGCCCGCCGAGGTCGACCAGCCGATGCCGAAGGTCAGTTCGCCGGTCGATTTCTCTTCGACGTCGACCTTGATCACCGTGCGGTCGGCGGCCCCTTCGGCCGGCTGCGTGGCGATGTCGACCTTCTGGAAGAAGTTGAGGTCGCGGACGCGCTGGCGCGAGCGGCGCAGCTTGGCGCTGTTGAAGGCGTCGCCTTCGACCAGCCGGAATTCGCGGCGGATCACCTTGTCCAGCGTGCGGACGTTGCCGGTGATGTCGATACGCTCGACGAACACCCGCGGGCCTTCCCGCACGTCGAAGATGAGGTCGACCACCTTGTCGGCCCGCTTGCGGTCGACCTTGGGCGTGACGTCGACGAAGGCGTAACCCTTGTTGCCGACCGCCTCGGTCAAGGCCTGCACGGTGTCCTCGACATCTTCGGCGTTGTACCAGGCGCCTTCTTGCGGCTGGACCAGCGGGCGCAGTTCCTCGACGTCGAGATCCTTGATCGCCACCCGAAGATCCGTCTTGCCGACGCGGTAGCGCTCGCCCTCCTCGATCGTGAAGGTGATGAAGAAGCCCTGGCGGTCGGGAGTCAGTTCGGCGACCACCGATTTCACCTGGAAGTCGGCATAGCCGTGCGCCAGATAGAAGCGGCGCATCAACTCGCGGTCGTAGGTCAGCCGGTCGGGATCGTAGGTGTCGTCCTGGGTGAAGAAGCGATACCAGCGCTCCTCCTTGGTCTGGATGATGTCGCGCAGCTTCGAGTCGCCATATTGGCGATTGCCGACGAAGGCGACGCTCTGCACGTAGGTCGGCGCGCCTTCGTTGATTTCGAAGACGAGATCGACGCGGTTCTGCTCAAGCTGGATGATCTTCGGCTCGACCGTGGCGGCGAAACGGCCGCTGCGCCGATAGAGGTCGAGGATGCGCTTGACGTCGCTTTGCACCTTGGTGCGCGTGTAGACGACGCGCGGACGAAGCTGGGCTTCGCGCGACAGCACCTTGTCTTCGAGCTTCTTGTTCCCCTCGAAGGCGATGCGGTTGATGATCGGGTTCTCGACGACGCGCACGACCAAGTCCGCGCCTTCGCGGCGCAAGGTGACGTCGGCGAACAATCCGGTGGCGAAAAGGGCCTTCAACGACTGGTCGAGCTTGGCCGGATCGTAGGCGTCACCCTCGCGGATGGCCATGTACGAACGGACCGTCTCCGGCTCGATACGCTGAATTCCTTCGACGACGATCCGGCCGACCGTCCCGCCTTCCTGGGCCTGCGCCGGAAAGCCCAGAACCGCGGCGACGACAAGGCAGGCCCAAAGGGCGCCCGCGCGAACGATACGTTCCAAACTTCCCCCCCGAAAACACCGATCCCGACGTACGACGTCAGGAAACAAGCCCCTTGAAGAAGTCCCAGACCTTAAGGTCGATCAGGTCGTTCCTGGTGGCGAAGATCATCAAGGCGAATACCAGAAACAGCCCGATCCGAAAACCATATTCTTGAGCCCGGATGCTCAAGGGCCGGCCGCGCAAGGCTTCCACGGTGTAAAACGCGAGGTGTCCGCCGTCGAGCAGCGGAATGGGGAAGAGGTTGATCAAGCCCAGATTGATCGACAACAGGATGACGTAGGAAATGACGCTCTCGATTCCCATCTGCGCCGCCTGCCCCGCCCCCTTGGCGATTCGCAGCGGGCCTCCCAATTCCTCGGAGTCGCGGGTTCCGGCGATCATCTGGCCAAGCGCCGTGAAGGTCGAGCCGACGATCGTGCCGGTCTCCTCGACCGCCGCGACCAGCGCCGAAACCGGGCCGTGGCGCACCACGTCGCGGGTCGCCTGATCGACGCTGGCGCCGATGCCCAGCACCGGGATGCGGTGTTGGTTGCCGAACATGTCGGTGGTTTCGGTGACCCGCGCCCGCGTGGTCACGGTGACGGTTCCGTCACCGCGCGCCACCACCAGGGTCAGCGGCTCGTCGATGCGCAGGCGCACGATGTGCTGGATGTCCTGGAAACGGCGAATCGTCTGGCCGTTGATCGAGACGATGCGGTCGCCCAACTGGATGCCGGCCTCGGCGGCGGCCGAGTTCTCGACCACCTTGCCCACCACCGGCGCGGTCATCGGCTGGCCGGCCCACACGAAAAGCGCCGCCAGCACAAGGATGCCGAACGCGAAATTGGCGAGCGGCCCGGCCGCGACGATCGCGAAGCGCTGTCCAACCCGCTTGTGGTGGAACGAGACCGCCTGTTCCTCGGGCGTCAGTTCGCGTTTCGTGGCGCCGGCGCTGGACTCGTCCTCGTCGCCGAACATCTTCACATAGCCGCCCAGCGGCAGCAGGCTGACCCGCCAGCGGGTGCCGCTCTTGTCGTTCCAGCCGAACAGCTCGCGCCCGAAGCCGATCGAGAACACGTCGATGCGCACCCCGTTCCAGCGCGCCACCAGATAGTGACCCATCTCGTGGACGAACACCACGACGGTGAGGATCACCAGGAAGATGATCACGTAGTTCCAGGCGAAGCCGAAGGCATGCTCGATCATGGCGTTCCTATGAAGTCAACCGGCCGATCGTCGCGCGGGCCGCCTCGCGCGCCCGACGGTCCATCTCGAGCACGGCCTCAAGCCCGTTGAGAGGGGAATTGGCGACGCCGCCCAGCACCGCCTCGACCACCAGGGCGATGTCGAGGAAACCGATGCCGCGCGCAAGGAACGCCTGCACCGCCACCTCGTTGGCGGCGTTGAAGATAGTAGGTGCGCCCCCCCCGCTTTGCAAGGCTTGGCGGGCCAGGCGCAGGCCCGGAAACCGGCCCTCGTCGGGGGCCTCGAAGGTGAGGCCGCCAAGCTTCGCGAGGTCCAGCCGGGGCGACGGCGCCGGCATGCGGCGGGGCCAGCCGAGCGCGAAGGCGATCGGCGTGCGCATGTCGGGCGAGCCGAGTTGCGCCAGCACCGAGCCGTCGGCGTATTCGACCATCGAGTGGACCACCGATTGCGGATGGACCAGGATCGCGATGCGCTCCTCGGGCAGGCCGAACAGGTGGTGGGCCTCGATCAGTTCGAGGCCCTTGTTCATCATGGTGGCCGAGTCGACCGAGATCTTGGCGCCCATCTCCCAGTTGGGATGGGCGACCGCCCGTTCGGGCGTCACGGTGGCCATCGCCTCGCGCGACAGGGTGCGGAACGGGCCGCCCGAGGCGGTCAGCACGATGCGCTCGACCATGTCGCGCTGATCGAAATCCAGCACCTGGAAGATCGCGCTGTGCTCGGAGTCGACCGGCAGCAGCGTGGCGCCCGAGCGCTCGACCTCGGCGGTCACCAGCGCGCCCGCGCAGACCAGGCATTCCTTGTTGGCCAGCGCCACCACCACGCCGCGGCGGATCGCCGCCAGGGTGGGCTCCAGCCCGGCGGCGCCGACGATCGCCGCCATCACCCAATCGGCGGGGCGGGCCGCCGCCTCGATCACCGCTTGCGGACCGGACGCCACCTCGATGCCGCTGCCGGACAGGGCGTCGACCAGGGCGCGGTGCGCCGAGGGGTCGGCGACCACCGCCACGCGCGGGCGCAACTCCAGCGCCTGGGCCGCCAGCTTGTCGACATTGCGATTGGCGGTCAGCGCCTCGACCTGGAAAAGGTCGGGGTGGCGGCGCACCATGTCGACGGTGTTGCAGCCGATCGAGCCGGTCGATCCCAAGATGGTGACGCGGCGCGGCGGGATATCCAGGCTCATCTCCATGCCAGCCATCCCTCTCCCGCCGCCCAGGCGGCCAGCGCCACCACCGGCGCGGCGGCGATCAGCCCGTCCACCCGGTCGAAGACGCCGCCGTGTCCGGG
>JADGAL010000006.1:0-11237 GCA_015232025.1 Alphaproteobacteria bacterium | reverse complement strand
CCGCCGAGACCATGCCGCCGATCAGGCCCGCCCAGGTCTTTTTGGGGCTGACGCGGGGCGCCAGCAAGGGTCCCCCAATGGAGCGCCCGGCCGCATAGGCGCCGATGTCGGTGGCCCAGATCACCAGGAAAAGCCAGACCAGGGCGGCGCGCCCGCCCTCGGGAAGGCCGCGCAACCAGACCAGCGAGGTCACCGGAATTCCGATATAAAGGACGCCCCAGGCCAGCCACGCGGTCGCCGGGCGATGGCGCAGCAGCCCCTCGCCCGCCACCCCCAGCCCGACCAGTCCGACCACCGCCAGGGCCAACTCGGGCGCCTGGGCGCCAAGCGCCGCCGCCGCGATCCCCGCCGCCGACGCCGCCACGCCGGCCGGCCCGAAGTCGCCGGTGGTCAGGCGCTGCCACTCCCAGCCCATCACCGCCGCCGCCAACGAGACCAGGGCGACGAACGCCCATCCGCCCAGCCACACCGCCGCCAGGGCGGGCGGCGCGAGGACCAGGGCCGAAAGGATGCGCAGGCGGAGCACGGTGGCCGCTTACCCCACCGCGGCGCCGTAGCGCCGCTCGCGTTTCATGAAGTCGCCGACCGCGGATTCGAGGTCGGCC
The DNA here is from genome assembly GCA_015232025.1 of Alphaproteobacteria bacterium. GTDB lineage: Bacteria > Pseudomonadota > Alphaproteobacteria > Rhodospirillales > Magnetospirillaceae > JADFZP01. The sequence continues at coordinate 10,632 of JADGAL010000006.1, read as the reverse complement.
TCGGAGAAGTCGGGCCACAGCGTGTCGACGAAGGCCAATTCGGCATAGGCGCACTGCCACAGCAGGAAATTGCTGATCCGCTTCTCGCCGCTGGTGCGGATCAAGAGATCGGGATCGGGCATGTCGTTGGTGAACAGTTCGGCGGCCAGGGCGCGTTCATCGATCGCCTGGGGAGACAGCGTGCCGGCCGCCACCCGCTCGGCCAGCCGACGGGCGGCGCGGGCCAGTTCCTGGCGGCCGCCATAGCTCAGCGCGATGGTCAGGGTCAGCCCGCCATTGGCGGCGGTCAGCGCCTCGCCATCCTCGATCAGGGTGACGATGTCGGGAGCCAGGCGGGCGCGCTCGCCGATGATGCGCAGGCGGATGCCGTTCTTGTGCAGATCGGCGATCTCGCTGCGCAGGTAAAGGCGCAACAGCCCCATCAGATCGCTGACCTCGCCGGCCGGGCGCTTCCAGTTCTCGGACGAGAAGCCGAACAGGGTGAGATAACGGATGCCCAGCTTGCCCGCCGCCCGCAACGCGGTGCGCACCGCCTCGGCGCCGCGCTTGTGCCCCGCCGTGCGGGGCAGCCCGTGACTCTTGGCCCAACGCCCGTTGCCGTCCATGATGATGGCGACGTGCGCGGGCGGCGCCGGTGCGCCCGAGGGGGAAGGAAGGGCGACCATCCTCAAACCTGCATGATCTCTTTTTCCTTGGCGTGCAGAGAATCGTCGATCTTCTTGATCGTCTCGTCGGTCAGAGACTGAATTTCGACGGAATACTGGCGATGTTCGTCTTGCGAAATCTCGCCGTCCTTCTCCAGCTTCTTCAGCGTGTCCATGCCGTCGCGGCGCACGTTGCGCACCGAGATGCGGGCCTGCTCGGCATAGCGGTTGGCCACCTTGGCCAATTCCTGCCGGCGCTCCTCGTTGAGCGGCGGAATGGGCACGCGCACCGTCTGCCCGTCGGCCGAGGGGTTGAGGCCCAGACCGGCGTCGCGGATCGACTTCTCGACCGCCTTGACCATGGCGCGGTCCCAGACCTGCACGGTCAGCATGCGCGCCTCGGGCACGTTGACCGTGCCGACCTGCGACAGGGGCATGGTGCCGCCATAGGCCTCGACCATCACCGGATCGAGCAGGCTGGACGACGCGCGCCCGGTGCGCAGGCCGCCGAATTCCTTTTTGAGAACCTCGACCGCGCTGTCCATGCGGCGGCGCAGGTCCTTCTTGAGATCGCCGTAGTTCGAGCTCACGAAACGCTCCCTTCATCCTTGATTATCGTGAACCGGCCGCGTCCCCTGATCACCTCGGAGAAGGCGCCCGCGGTTTGCAGGGAAAAGACGAGGATCGGCATCCGGTTCTCGCGGCACAGCGCGATCGCCGAGGCGTCCATCACCTTCAGATCGCGTGCCAGCACGTCGTGGAAGGTGAGCGAATCGAGGCGCGTCGCGTCGGGAACCTTCTTGGGATCGGCGGAGTAGACCCCATCGACCTGGGTCGCCTTCAGCAGCGCGTCGCAATTCATTTCCACCGCGCGCAGGGCGGCGGCGGTGTCGGTGGTGAAGAACGGGTTGCCGGTGCCGGCGGCGAAGATCACCACCCTGCCCTTTTCGAGATGCCTGAGGGCGCGGCGGCGGATATAGGGCTCGCACACCGAAGGCATCGGAATGGCGGATTGCACGCGGGTCGGCACGCCGACCGTCTCGAGCGCGTTCTGCACGGCCAGCGCGTTCATCACGGTGGCCAGCATGCCCATGTAGTCGGCGCTGGTGCGCTCCATCCCCTTGGCGGCGACCGAGACGCCGCGAAAGATGTTGCCGCCGCCGATCACCATGCAGACTTCGCCGCCCGCCTCGACCACCGCCTTGATTTCGCGGGCGATGCGGCCCACCACCTCGGTGTCGAGGCCGAATTCGCGACCGCCCATCAAGCCCTCGCCAGAGAGCTTGAGCATGACTCGGCGGTACTTCACGTCGCTTTGCATGGTTTCGACCGGGTTTTGGCGAAGAAGACTGGCGATCGGGCCTGAAGGCAACGGATGATACACCATTGCCAAGCCCTGTCGCCCCCCTTGATGCGGGGCCGGCCCTTCGCTGAAAGGCCGGCCGCGATCGGTCTTAGGGCAGGGTTGTCAGCCGCCCAACTGGGCCGCGACCTCGGCCGCGAAGTCCTTCTCTTCCTTCTCGACGCCCTCGCCCAGGGCGAAGCGCACGAAGCCGGTCAGGGCGACCGGGGTGCCCAGCTCCTTGGCCAGCTTCTCGACGACGCCCTTGACGCGGCTTTCGCCGTCGATGACGTAAAGCTGTTCCAGCAGCACCACGTCCTCGTAGAACTTGCGCAGGCGGCCCTCGACCATCTTCTCGATGACGGCGGCGGGCTTGCCCGAGGTGGCGGCCTGCTCGGTCAGCACCGCGCGCTCGCGCTCGATGGCGGCCTGATCGACCTGGTCGACCGCCAGGAACTGCGGGTTGGCGGCGGCCACGTGCATGGCGATCTGCTTGCCGACCTCGGTCAGACGGGCGGCGTCGCCCGACGACTCCAGCCCAACCAGCACGCCGATCTTGCCCAGGCCCGGCGCGGCGGCCGAGTGCATGTAGGACGCGACGACGCCCTGGCCGACGCTCAGGGCGCTAGCGCGGCGGACGTTCATGTTCTCGCCGATCTTGGCGATCATGTTGGTCAGCCGCAGTTCGACGGCCTCGCCATTCGGGAACGACGCCTTCTTCAGCGCCTCGACATCGCCCTCGCCCGAAGACAAGGCGAGTTCGGCCAGGTCGCGCACGAAACCCTGGAAGGTGTCGTTGCGCGCCACGAAGTCGGTCTCGGCGTTGACCTCGACGGCGACCCCCTTGTTGCCCGACGCGGCGATGCCCACCAAGCCCTCGGCGGCGACCCGCCCGGCCTTCTTGGCGGCCGCGGCGAGGCCCTTCTTGCGCAGCCAGTCGACGGCGGCCTCGATGTCGCCATTGGTCTCGTTCAGCGCCTTCTTGCAGTCCATCATGCCGGCGCCGGTCTTTTCGCGCAGGTCCTTGACGAGCGCGGCGGTGATATCGGCCATAACAAGCCCTCTCGATAGTTTGACGGTTACCGGGATCAGGCGCCCGCCTGCTCCTCGCCGGGGGCGGCCACGATTTCGGCCATGTCGACGGCCTCGGCGACCTCGTCGCCTTCGGGCTCGATCTCGGCCGGAGCCTCGTCGGCGGCGCCGACATCGACGCCCGACGCGGTCATCTCGGCCTGGATGCCCGACAGCACCGAGCCCGCGATCAGATCGCAATACAGGCTGATGGCGCGGATCGCGTCGTCATTTCCCGGAATGGGGAAGCTGACCCCGTGCGGATCGGAATTGGAATCCAGAATGGCGACCACCGGAATGCCCAGCTTGTTGGCTTCCTGAACGGCCAGCGATTCCTTGTTGGTGTCGATGATGAACAGCACGTCGGGCAGTCCACCCATCTCCTTGATGCCGCCCAGGGCGCGCTCGAGCTTCTCGCGCTCGCGGCTGAGATTGAGCTGCTCCTTCTTGGTCAGGCCGGCCACGTTGCCGCTGCCCAACTGGTCATCCAACTCGCGCAGGCGCTTGATCGACTGGGAAATGGTCTTCCAGTTGGTCAGCATGCCGCCCAGCCAGCGGTGATTGACGTAGTACTGGCCGCAGCGCCGGGCGCCCTCGGCGACGATGTCGGCCGCCTGGCGCTTGGTGCCCACGAACAGCACCCGGCCACCACCGGCCACGATGTCGCGCACCGCCTGCATGCCCCGGTGCAGCATCGGCACCGTCTGCTGCAAGTCGATGATGTGAATGCCGTTGCGGACGCCGAAAATGTGCGGCCCCATCTTGGGGTTCCAGCGGCGGGTGTTGTGACCGAAATGAACGCCAGCCTCGATCAGCTGACGCATCGAATAGGACGGCAAAGCCATGGGAAGGTATCCTCTTCTCCGGTTGAACCTCCGCGGGAAAGACCAGACGGCGTCTGGACCGGAGCGACGGGAGGATGAACGAAATCCCCTCCGCCGCGCTCCCGCGTGCGGAATGGAGCGGTAAATAGCCCTTCGGGGGGCCTTTGGCAAGCGCGATGGCGGACGCCGGCCGACACGCGGGTCGATGGCACGTCATGGCCGGCTCCTCCCGCTCCTCCCCCACACGTTATGGCCGGACTTGATCCGGCCATCCATCGCGTGGGCGGCTCGGTAGGTTCACACCTCCGCCACCTCGACCACGCCGGGCACCGTGCGCAGGGCGCCGATGGTGGCGGGCGACAGGGCGTAGGCGCCCTTCAGGGCGATCTCGACCTCGCGGCCGGGCCAGCGGGGGACCAGGACGATGCGGCCCCGGCCCCGCGCCTCGCGGCCGAGCAGGTCGCGCAGTGGCGGGATGGCGGCCTCGGAGTCGATGACCACGCGCAGGCCGCCGGCGGTGCGGGCGGCGGCGGCGTCGAGGTTTTCGATCTGCTGGCAGGTCAGGCGAAGCTGGTCGTCCTCGAGCCGCGCGTCGATGGTCAAAAGAAGGGCCGCGCCCGGTTCCAGCAGGGCGCGCGAGGCGGCCAGCACCTCGGCGAAGGCGGTCACCTCGAAGCCTCCCCCGGCGTCGGAGAAGCTGAGGAAGGCGTAGCGGCTGCCGCGCGACGAGGTGCGCTCGCGCGCCGTGTCCAGCTTGCCCGCCATCTTGACCCGCGGCAGGCCGCCCAGTTGCAGGTTGCGCTGGACCTCGTCCGAGCGCAGCACGTTGAGCCGCTTCAGGGTGCGCGCATAGGCGTCCATCGGATGGGCCGACAGGTAGAAGCCGATCGCCTCGTGCTCGTTCTTCAGCTTCTCGCCGATCGGCCAGTCGGCGGCCTCGGGCAGGTTGGGCTTGGGCTCGGCGGCGCCGCCGAACAGGTTGACCTGTTGGCTGTCGCGCTCCTCGGCGGCTTGCTGCGCGATGCGAAGAAGAGTGTCCAGGCCGTTGAAAAGTCTGCCCCGGTTCTTCTCCAGCGAGTCCAGGGCGCCAGCCTTGACGAGGTTTTCGAGTTGCCGCCGGTTGATCGCCTTGGTGTCCATCCGCCGGGCGAAGTCGAACAGGTCGCGGAAGCGGCCGCCGCGTTCGCGCTCGGCGACCAGGGCCTTCATGGCCTGCTCGCCGACATTCTTCAGGCCGGCCAGGGCGTAGCGCACGCGGGACGCGCCGTCCTCGCCCTTCTCGACCGAGAAGGCGGCCCGCGAGCGGTTCACGTCGGGCGGCAGGATGCCGATCTTCAGGCGGTCCAGTTCCTGGCGGAAGACGTTCAGCTTGTCGGTGTTGGCGAGGTCCAGCGTCATCGACGCGGCCAGGAATTCGACGGGATGGTTGGCCTTCAACCAGGCGGTCTGATAGGCGATCAGGGCATAGGCGGCGGCGTGGCTTTTGTTGAAGCCGTAGCCGGCGAATTTGTTGACCTGCTCGAAAATCTCGCTGGCCTTCGCGGCGTCGACCCCGCGCGCCACCGCGCCGTCGACGAACAGGGCGCGTTGCGCGTCCATCTCGGCCTTGATCTTCTTGCCCATGGCGCGGCGCAGCAGATCGGCGCCGCCCAGCGTATAGCCGGACAGCTCCTGGGCGATCTGCATGACCTGCTCCTGATAGATCATGATCCCGAAGGTTTCCTTCAGGATGCGCTCCAGCCGGGGATGCAGGTAGTCTGGCGGCTCGTCGCCGTGCTTGACCGAGATGTATTTCGGGATGTTGTCCATCGGCCCCGGACGATACAGGGCCACCACCGCGATGATGTCGTCCAGCGTGTCGGGCCGCAGCTTGCGCAGCACGTCGCGCATGCCCGAACTTTCCAACTGGAACACGCCCACCGTCTCGCCGCGGGTCAGCATCTCGTAGGTCGGGCGGTCCTCCAGCGGCAGCGTGGCGAGGTCGAGCCTCCCGCCCCCGCCCTCCTCGATCAGATCGAGGCAGGTCGACAGCACGGTCAGGGTCTTGAGGCCGAGGAAGTCGAACTTCACCAGCCCGGCCGCCTCGACCCACTTCATGTTGAACTGGGTGACCGGCATGTCCGAGCGCGGATCGCGATAAAGCGGCACCAGCTCGTCAAGCCGCTGGCCGCCGATCACCACGCCGGCCGCGTGGGTCGAGGCGTGGCGGTAAAGCCCCTCCAGCTTCATCGCCAAGTCGATCAGATGGCGCACCGCCTCGTCGCGCTCGCGCTGCTCGCGCAGCAAGGGCTCGGTCTCCAGCGCCTTTTCCAGGGTCACCGGATCGGCCGGGTTGTTGGGCACCAGCTTGCAGATGCGGTCGACCTGGCCATAGGGCATTTGCAGCACCCGGCCGACGTCGCGCAGCACGGCGCGGGCCTGCAACTTGCCGAAGGTGATGATCTGCGCCACCTGGTCATAGCCATAGCGGCCCTGGACATAGCGGATCACCTCTTCCCGGCGGTCCTGGCAGAAGTCGATGTCGAAGTCGGGCATCGACACGCGTTCGGGGTTGAGGAAGCGCTCGAACAGCAGCCCGAAGCGCAGCGGGTCGAGGTCGGTGATGGTCAGCGCCCAGGCCACCGCCGAGCCGGCGCCCGAGCCGCGCCCCGGCCCCACCGGCACGCCGTTGTCCTTGGCCCATTGGATGAAGTCGGCGACGATCAGGAAATAGCCGCAAAAGCCCATCTGGGCGATGATCGACAGCTCGTAATCGACCCGCTCGCGATAGGGCTTGGCCGCCTGCTCGCGCTCGGCCTCGCCCATGCCGGGCGACCAGACCTGGCGTTCGAGGCGGCGTTCGAGTCCCTCCAACGTCTTGACGCGCATGGCGTCGGACTCGCTCATCCCCTCCATCACGAAGGGCGGCAGGATCGGCTTGCGCTTCTTGACCATGAAGGCGCAGCGGCGCGCCACCACCAGGGTGTTGTCGATCGCCTCGGGCAGGTCCTCGAACAGGGCGCGCATCGCGGCGGGCGACTTGAACCAGTGCTCGGGGGTCAGGCGGCGGCGGTCCTGCTGCGCGACATAGGCGCCCTCGGCCACGCAAATCAGGGCGTCATGCGCCTCGTACATGCCGGGGTCGGCGAAGAACGCCTCGTTGGTGGCGATCAGCGGCAGGCCGTGGGCATAGGCGAGATCGAGCAGCGCCGCCTCGACGCGGTCCTCGTCGGGCAGGCCGTGGCGCATCACCTCGACATACAGCCGGCCTGGGAACGCGGCCGACAGGCGCAGCAGCAGTTCCTCGGCCTTGCCCGGCTGGTTGTCGCGCAGCAGCCGCGCCACCGGCCCGGCCAGCCCGCCGGTCAACAGGATCAGGCCGTCCGCGTGCCGTTCGAGATCGGCCAGCGAGATCTGCGGCGCCTCGCCGGGGTCGGTGGCCAGGAAGGACTTGCTGACCAGCTTCAGCAGATTGCCATAGCCCCGTTCGTCCTGGCACAGCGTCACGAGTTGATCGGGATCGGGCTTGCGGCCGCCGCGCGTCTCGCCGTCCTCGCGGCGCAAGGCGATCTGCGCGCCGATGATCGGCTGGATGCCGGCGTCGGCGCAGGCCTGCGAGAATTCCAGCGCGCCGAACAGGTTGCCGGTGTCGGTGATCGCCACCGCCGGCATGGCGTGCTTCTCGCAAAGCTTGACCAGCTGCTTGATCTTGATCGCCCCCTCGGACAACGAGAAGGCGGTGTGGACGCGGAGATGGACGAAATCGGCATGGGCGGGCATGGACGGAATCTAACACAGCCGTCCGGTGGGCTCCATCCGTTTGCCCCCGCTTCGGGGCGTCCAGAGATACCCGGATGGTGGTTTGCGCTCGGGGTTTCCCAATCCCGATAATCGGCACGCGAATGGGGCATCGCGCCCCTCGTGCGACGAAATCCACCGGAGACCACCTTGGCCACCATGATCCTCGATCCGGATTGGACGGCTCACTTCGCCAATCCGCTCCCCCTTCCCACCCGGATAGAGCTGGGGAAGAAGAAGATCCTCAACGTCGACATACGCCAGACCGAGCAATGGCTTGGACTGACCGACGCGGACGGCGCCCCGCTGACGACCACCGTCTGGGGCTATGGCGTCAACGGCAAGGTCGGCTATCCCGGCCCGACCTTCGTCGCGACCGCCGGCGAGCCGCAAGTGTTCGTCTGGAGGAACCAACTGCCGCTGGGTCCGCATCTGCTTCCCGTCGACACCAGCACCCATCAAGCCATGCCGACCCAGGCCGGCATGATCCCCACGGTCACGCATCTGCACGGCGGCCGGGTGGACTCGGCGAGCGACGGATTGCCCGAGGCTTGGTACACCCAGGGATTCGCCGAAGTCGGCCCGGCCTTCGTGAGCCGTTTCCAGACCTATTCCAACGACCAGCAGGCGGGAACGCTTTGGTATCACGACCACGCCTTGGGCCTGACGCGCCTCAACGTCTATGCCGGGCTGGCCGGCTTCTACATCCTTCACGACAAGAATGAGGTCGCGCTGGTCAAGGCGGGCGTGCTGCCCGGCGGCAAGTACGATGTGGAGATGGCGATCCAGGACCGCTCGTTCACGGCCGACGGCCAACTCTACATCCCCGCCTATGCGGACGATCCGATCCCCGGCACCACCGAGACCGTCGCCGACACGCTGCCCGAGCATTATCACGGCCCCTACCCGACCGTGGTGCCCGAGTTCTTCGGCGACCACATCCTGGTCAACGGCATGGCCTGGCCGAAATTCGGCGTCGAGGCCGGCGAATACCGGATGCGGGTGCTGAACGGTTCCGATTCCCGGTTCTACGTGCTGCAAACCGACAATCCGTGGGTCAAGGTGACGATGGTCGGGTCGGACATCGGCCTGTTGCCGCAAGCCGTCACGGTGATGGACGGCGATGGCGTCCAGGAAGAGGGCGAGCAACTGGTGATGGCGCCGGGCGAGCGCATGGAGCTGGTGTTCGATTTCGGCGCGGTCGGCGGCCAGTCGGTGGTCTTGCGCAATCACGGCCCGGCCTTCGACCCGTTCAAGGGCATGGACGGCGACGCCCTGGCCGGCGGCATCGACTCGGCCCAAGGCTACTCGGTGGGCGAGATCATGCGCTTCGACGTCGCCGCCGGCCCGGCCCTGAACAACGCCTCGGTCGAGGACGGCACGGTGCTGGACCCGACCTATCAAGCCATCCTGGACTCCGACGCCGACGTCGTCCGCAAGCTTGGCCTGTTCGAGCAAACCGACCATCACGGCCGCATCATGCCCATGCTGGGCGTCGCCGAAGAAAGCCTGGACGCGGCGGGAAACACGGTGTTCGGCCCCTTGATGTGGGACGACCCGACCACCGAGCGTCCCCTGTTGGGCGACACCGAGATCTGGGAGATCCACAACTTCACCGAAGACGCGCATCCCATCCATCTGCATCTGGTGAAGTTCCAGGTCCTGGGGCGCCACGCCATGTCCTTCACCGATGAGGACGAAGACGGCGTCCCCGACGACGTGACCGGCGACGGCGCCGTGGTGGCGGGCGAGGACACCGTCATCGACCCGAACGGCTTCGTCCGCATCGAGGACGAGGGCTGGCAGGACACCGCCTGGGTGGCGCCGGGCGAGGTCATCCGCATCGCCGCGACCTTCGATATCGCGGGCGAATATGTCTGGCATTGCCATGTGCTGTCGCACGAGGACAACGAGATGATGCGCCGGTTCGAGGTCGTCGACCCGATGGCCCTGGCCGCGTGACCCTTGGGCGCCGCTCCTCAGCCGGGGGCGGCGCCTTCACTTTCAGAGAATGCCCCATGCGGACTCACGCCTCCCCCCTGGAGCTGGCGGTCGCCCGTTGCCGCCCCGCCCTGGCCACCGCCACCGGCTTCGCGCTGTTGATCAATCTTCTGATGCTGGTCGTGCCGATCTACATGATGCAGGTCTACGACCGGGTGCTGTCGTCCGGCAGCGGCGCGACGCTGATTTTTCTGACGGTGATCGCCGCCGGTCTGCTGCTGGCCATGGGGGTGCTCGACGCCGCGCGATCGGGAATCCTCACCCGCGCCGGCCTTTGGCTGGAGGGCCACCTCTCGCCGCTGGCCTTCGAGCGGGCGGCCGACGCGGCGATCGACGGCAAGCCCTATCGCACCGAGGCGCTTCGCGATCTCGGCACCCTGCGCGGCTTTCTTGGCGGACCGGCGATGACGGCGCTGATGGACATGCCGTGGATGCCGCTTTACCTCGCCTTCGCCTTCGCGCTTCATCCCTGGCTGGGGTGGATCGCCACGGGCCTTGCCGCGCTGCTTCTGCTGATCGCCGTCGCCAACGACCGCTCGACCAGCAAGGCCCTGGGGCGATCGGCCGAGACCTCCCGCGCCGCCGCGCGCGGCGCCGAAACCGCGCTGCGCAACGCCGAGGCGGCCGAGGCCATGGGCATCACCTCGACATTGGCGGCTGGGTGGCGGCGCGAACTCGCGTCGATCCTGTCCGCCCAACGAAGCGCCGGGGATCTGGGCGCCGGCTTGGGCGCCTTGTCCAAGACCGTCCGGCTGCTTGGCCAGATCGCCATCCTGGGCGCCGGGGCGTGGCTCGCGGTCAAGCAGGAGATCACGCCCGGCGCGCTGATCGCCGCCTCGGTGGTTACGGCGCGCGCCTTGGCCCCCGTGGAACAGGCGATCGCCGGCTGGCGCCAAGCCAGGGCGGCACTGGCCGCCTTCCGCAAACTCGAGGCGTTCCTGGCCGCTCCCGCCCGGCGGCCGCGCGCCATGAG
>JADGAL010000069.1 GCA_015232025.1 Alphaproteobacteria bacterium | reverse complement strand
TGACCGGATGGGCGGAGGGCGCGATTCTCCGCGCATGACACAAGACAGCCGAGACTCGATCGTCGCCATTCCCGTTTGGGACCCGCCGACGCGGGCCTTCCACTGGTCGCTGGCGCTGCTGGTCGCGCTGGCCTGGGCGAGCGCCAAGCTGGATTCCATGACCCTGCACATGAATGCCGGGCATGCGATCCTGGCGCTGATCGCCTTCCGGCTGGCCTGGGGTTTCGTGGGCAGCCGCCATTCGCGCTTCACGGATTTCGTGCGGGGGCCGCGCGCCGCGCTGGCCTATCTGCGCGGCGGCGTCGCGACGCTTGGACACAATCCGCTGGGCGGCTGGATGGTGCTGGCCCTGCTGGGCGTGCTGGGCGGACAGGCCGTCACCGGGCTGTTCGCCGACGACGACATCATCGCCAGCGGGCCGCTCGCCCATCTGGTCTCGTCAAGCGCCACGTCCTTGCTGACCAAGGTCCACAAGATCGGGGCCAAGGCGATTCTGGCGCTGATCGCGCTTCATTTGGCGGCGGTCCTGTTCCATCGGCTGGTCAAGGGCGAGAACCTGGTGCGGCCGATGATCACCGGGATCAAGCGCCTGCCAAGCCACCACGCCCCGCCGGCCCAGCCTTTCGCCAGCCCCTGGGCGGCGCTGGCCGTGTTCGCCGCCGCCGCGGGCGTGTCGTGGGGCCTGCCGCCGCTCTTCTGACCAAGGGCGCACCGCCCCAGCGATCCCCATATCAAGGGGATGTGTGTTCGGCTCTTCGAGGGATGCTCATGACCGTCATCGCCCAACCCGAATTGAAGTCCCTGTGCGTTTTCTGCGGCTCGTCGTCCGGTGTCGAGCCCGCCTTCCGCGACTCGGCCAGCCGCCTGGGGGCCTCGATGGCCGGGCGCGGCATCTCGCTGGTCTATGGCGGCGGCCATATCGGCCTGATGGGCGCCCTGGCCGAGGCGGTGATCGAAGGCGGCGGCCGCGTGGTCGGCGTCATCCCCGAGCATCTGATGCGCATGGAGGTCGCCTATCTGGAAATCCACGAGCTGATCGTGGTCGACAGCATGCATACCCGCAAGCGTCGCATGTTCGACGCGGCGGACGGCTTCGTGGTGCTGCCCGGCGGGCTGGGCACCATGGACGAGGCCTTCGAGATCCTGACCTGGAAGCAGCTTCGCCTGCACAACAAGCCGGTCGTCGTGGTCAATCAGAACGGCTATTGGGACGATTGGGTGCGGCTGGTCGAAAACATCGTCACCCAGGGATTCGCCCACCCCGAGATCACCCGCCTGTTCACCGTGGTCGACGACGTCGATCAGGTGATCGACGCGGCGCGCGACGAATTGTCGTTGTCGTCGGGAGCCGAATCCCAGTTGTTCTGAGCGCGCGCGCGGCACTTTTCCCGGAGCGTCGGCGGTGCTATGGTGCCGGCCGTCCGTCGCTTGGTCTAGAGCGGTCGTTTGCCTGGGGCGCACCCCTGCGGACACTGTCGTTTCTCAAATGTTGGGATGATAGCGATGCAGAAAATCAAAGTCGCCAACCCGATCGTGGAACTCGACGGCGACGAGATGACCCGGATCATCTGGAAGTTCATCAAGGACAAGCTGATCCTGCCCTATCTCGACGTCGATCTGAAATACTACGATTTGGGTGTCGAACACCGTGACGCCACCGACGACAAGGTGACCGTCGACGCCGCCAACGCCATCAAGCAATACGGCGTCGGCGTCAAATGCGCCACCATTACTCCCGACGAGCAGCGCGTCGAGGAATTCGGCCTGAAGAAGATGTGGAAGTCGCCCAACGGCACGATCCGCAACATCCTTGACGGCACCGTGTTCCGCGAGCCGATCATCTGCAAGAACGTGCCGCGCCTGGTGCCCGGCTGGACCGCGCCGATCGTCATCGGCCGCCACGCCTTCGGCGACCAGTACCGCGCCACCGACTTCAAGGTGCCCGGTCCCGGCAAGCTGACCATGACCTTCCAGCCCTCCGACGGCGGCGCGCCGATCACCCACGAGGTGTTCGAGTTCCCCGGTGGCGGCGTGGCCATGGGCATGTACAACCTGGACGAATCGATTCGCGGCTTCGCGCGGGCGTGCTTCAACTACGGCCTGATGCGCGGCATGCCGGTCTATCTGTCGACCAAGAACACCATCCTGAAAGCCTATGACGGCCGCTTCAAGGATCTGTTCCAAGAGGTCTTCGACGCCGAGTTCGCCCCGGACTACAAGGCCAAGGGCCTGACCTACGAGCACCGCCTGATCGACGACATGGTCGCCTCGGCGCTGAAGTGGAACGGCAACTTCGTGTGGGCCTGCAAGAACTACGACGGCGACGTGCAGTCCGACACCGTGGCGCAGGGCTTCGGCTCGCTGGGGCTGATGACCTCGGTGCTGCTGTCGCCCGACGGCAAGACGGTCGAGGCCGAGGCCGCGCACGGCACGGTGACCCGTCATTACCGCGAGCACCAGAAGGGCAAGGCGACCTCGACCAACCCGATCGCCTCGATCTTCGCCTGGACCCGCGGCCTGTACTACCGGGCCAAGTTCGACAATACCCCCGAGGTGGCGAAGTTCGCGGTCGCCCTGGAAGAGGTGTGCGTGGAGACGGTCGAAGCCGGCCACATGACCAAGGATCTGGCCATCCTGATCGGCCCCGAACAGCCGTGGATGACCACCACCCAGTTCCTGGACAAGCTGGACGAGAACCTGAAGAAGAAGATGGGCGTCGCCTGAGGTGAAAAACCCACCCCCGCTTTCCGGCGGGGGTGGGTTTTCGCTGGGTTGTGTTCGCCCCTCCGCCTCTGTTTTTTCAGAACGGGCGGCCGTTGAACTTGGCCGAGACCACCTCGAACAGCTTGCCCTCATCGTCGAGGCCCTGAGGCGAGGCGCAGAAGTCGAAGGTCGGGCGCAGCATCGCCAGGGACACTCCGCCGCCGCCCTGGTCGTTCAGCACCTGAACGAGGTAGAGGCCCTTGTCCGGCCCGCCGGCCTGGTAGTACGGCACCACCTCGGCTCGGGCGAAGACGGCCTTCGGGTTCCGCGCGACCGCGTATGCGTCCGCCGTCCGCGCGGCGTTGTTCGCGACGTACCGCCAGGCGGGATAGTCCGTCGCCGCCTGCCCAGCCGGACAGGGCTCGGCCCTCACCTCGACTACGCAGATCACCAGCAGCGCCAGCAGCAGGCCCATCCACGTCTTCATCGCGCGCCCTCCTCACGGTTGTGCGCAGCCATCCCACCTCCCGCGCCGCCCACCACCAGCGAGGAATCCGCCTTGGTGGTGGGCGCCAGCCGGCCCCCTCTGCCTAAGCGGCTCAACTCACCGCGATGACGATCTGAAGCGCCGGCAGGCTGATCAGCACCACCGTTCCCAACCAGATGTAAAGCGACGTGTGGGTGGTCTCGTCGGTCCCCGCCAGCCGCTCATAGATCGCCGCCGGGATGCCGCTGATCAGCAGCGTTCCGAAGGCGGTGATCAGCGCCGAGGTGAACAGCACCATCGGCCAGGACGGCGACACGAATTCCGGCATCCAGACCGGCATCAGGGCGATCACCAGCGCCAGCGCCGGCGAGAACAGCCCGTTGAACAGGGCGATCATGGCGACGCCGGCGAAAATATGGCTGCGATCCAAGACTCCGGCCTCCACGCGACTCAAAGGAGCGACAGAGTGAACCGCCCGCTCCCTCCGGTCAACCCGCAGCCGGAGCCGGAGCCGAGGCCGGTTCGGTGGTTGGCGCCGGAGCCGGAGCCGGAGCCGGCTCGATTTTCGGCGCGAGGCCCCGCAGCTTCAACAAATCGCCCAGGATGCGGAACCAGAATGGCGCGCCCAGCATAAGGGCGAATCCGGTGATCGCCCAGCCGATCAGCCGCTGAAGGAATTGCCCCGTCGGGCTGTTGGTCAGTTCGGGCCAGCCGATCGGCAAGGGGCGCAATGTTTCGTCTGCGGTCTTCAGCGCCGACGCCAATGATGCGTCGAAGGCGACCGGCGCCGCCCCGGCGACCGGATTCGGCTGGCTCTGGTAGAACTTGACCGAGGCTTCGACGATTTGCGCCCGCGCCACGTCGTCGCGCCACAACGCCTTGGCCACGGCGACGCTGTCGGCGTTCATGGCGACCGCGACGAGCAGACCGATGACCAGCGAGACGAGTTGCATCTTCTGAGCGTAGGTCTCGCTCAGCCGGGTCATGCCGGCATCGAACCAGTCGCCGATTCGCCGCCGCGCGGCCTCGTTCTTGGCGTCGGCGTCGTCAAGGACTTGCAGCAGGGTCGCGGCCAAGCCGGGTGGAATCGGCTTTTGGCCGCCGACCGCCGTGGTGACGCGTTGGCGGAGGGCGTCGGGTGTGGGGGCGGTCTGGCCGGGCGCCATGATCGCGAGCAGCACCTCGGAGAAGGCTTCGCGGTCGATCCAGGGGATGCCGTGCGGCCCCGACAACCGGGTCATATGCGACAAGCGCGGATGAGCCAAGACCTGATCGGCCAAACCAGACCCCAGCATCTCGTTCAGGCCCGCCCGCAAATTCTTGGCGCGCCAGCCCAGGACGGCGGCAAGCGTTTGGTTCACCGCCGTGCAAACGATCGACAAGACAAGGTACATCAGGGTGAGCCCGATGCAGACATCGATCATCGATCCGAGATCCATCGCGCCATACCCCTGCCATACCGTGTCTAGAAATCATACGATACGCGCGGCGACGACGCAACCACAGCGAAAAAAAGCCCGGCGGAAGGACCCGCCGGGCTTTCAGTTTAGGGAGGAGAAGGCAAGAAACGAAGCGTTAGGCGGCCATCTTGAGGCTGGACACGGCCTGGAAGCGGGCGGCCAGCGGCTCGATCGACTTGTTGACCACGCCGACGGTGATCTCGGCCAGCTTGCGGCTGTCGCTGATGAACGACTCGATGCCGTCGCGGGTCAGCTTGGTCTGGAGCTGCATGAATTCCTGGGGGGTCTTGCAGGACGACAGCGCCTTGACGGCCTCATTGGCCTTGGCGATCGACAGGTTGGTGTAGTCGGTATAGAGCTTGCCCAGCTCTTCCATGCCCTTCACCGCGACCGTCCCGCTCTGGACCACCGCTTCGACATTGCCCTTGCCGAAAGCCATCATCTCGTCATAACCGTTCAGCATGTCTCTGTTCCTTCCGTTGGGGCAACCGCCCCACGGCGGCTGCTGCATTGCAACATGAAAGGAACATACCGCAGTCCCCCGCTGGGGGGAAGTGTTTTTTGTGCGGTGCAGCAAAAAAATTTTGCGGCTTGGTGGAGGCCCGATTCAAGCCGGCGCGCGGGCCGCCAGTTCGATGGCCTGGCCGATCGCCGCGAGGGCCTGTTCGGCCTTGTCGCCGTCGGGTCCGCCGGCCTGCGCCATGTCGGGGCGGCCACCGCCACCCTTGCCGCCCAGCGCCTCGGCCCCGGCGCGCACCAGATCGACCGCCGAAAGCCGCTCCATCAGGTCGGCCGTCACGCCCACCACCAGCGAGGCCTTGCCCTCGTTGACGGCGATCAGCGCCACGACGCCCGACTCGATCTGCTTCTTGATGTCGTCGGCCATGCCCTTCAGATCCTTGGCCGGCACGCCGTCGAGCACCCGGCCGGCCAGGGTCACCCCGGCCACCGTGCGATTCGCGGCGGCGGCGCCGCCTCCGGTCGCCATCTGGCGGCGCAGGTCCGAGAGTTCGCGTTCCAGCCGGCGGCGGTCGTCCTGAAGCTGGGAGATGCGGGCGGGAAGCTCGACCGGCGCCGCCTTGATCAGGTCGGCGGCGCGCTTCAGCACCTCGTCCTCTTCGGCCACCCAGGCCTCGGCGGCGGCGGCGCAGACCGCTTCGAGGCGGCGCACGCCTGCCGCCACCGCCGCCTCGCCCACCACCTTGCAAAAGCCGATGTCGCCGGTGCGGCGCACATGGGTGCCGCCGCACAGTTCGACCGAGAACTTGGTGGCGTCGTCGCCCATCGCCACGACCCGCACCTCGTCGCCGTATTTCTCGCCGAACAGCGCCATGGCGCCCGCCTTGATGGCGTCGTCGGGGGTCATCAGCGTGGTGCCGACCTCGACATTGTGGCGGATCTGGCGGTTGACGATGGCTTCGACCTGGCGCAACTCGATGGCGCTGACCGCCTTGGGATGGGCGAAGTCGAAGCGCAGCCGATCGGGCGTCACCAGCGAGCCCTTCTGGGTGACGTGCTCGCCCAGGATGTTCCGCAAGGCGGCGTGCAGCAGATGGGTCGCCGAGTGATGGGCGCGCAGCGCGCCGCGCCGCTCGGCGTCGATCGCCAGATGGGCGGTGTCGCCGACCGAGACCACGCCGCCCTCGACGGTGCCGATATGGACGACCACGTCGCCCAGCTTCTTGTGCGCCTCGGAAACCACGACGCGCGACTCGCCCACCGTGATGGTGCCGACATCGCCCATCTGGCCGCCCGATTCGCCGTAGAACGGGGTCTGGTTGACCAGCACGGCCACCGCGTCGCCGGGGCCGGCGCGATCGACCGGCTTGCCGTCGCGCACGATGGCCGAAATCTTGCCCTCGGCCTCCTCGGCGTCATAACCCAGGAACTCGGTGGCGCCGACCTTCTCGCGCAGGTCGAACCACACCGATTCGGTGGCCGCCTCGCCCGAGCCGGCCCACGCCTTGCGGGCCTCGGCGCGCTGGCGCTCCATGGCGGCGCCAAAGCCGTCGAGATCGACCGCCATGCCCTTGCCGCGCAGCGCATCCTGGGTCAGATCGAGCGGGAAGCCGTAGGTGTCGTAAAGCCGGAAGGCGACCTCGCCGGCCAGCGTGCCGCCTTGGGGCAGGCGCGCCGTCTCCTCGTCGAGCAGCTTCAGGCCGCGGTCGAGCGTCTGCTTGAACCGCCCCTCCTCGAGCTTCAGCGTCTCGGTGATCAGCGCCTGGGCGCGCAACAATTCCGGGAAGGCCTGCCCCATCTGGCGGGCCAGGGCGGGGACCAGCTTCCACATCAGGGGCTCGGCGCAGCCCATCAGGTGGGCGTGGCGCATGGCGCGGCGCATGATCCGGCGCAGCACGTAGCCGCGCCCCTCGTTCGAAGGCAGCACGCCGTCGGCGATCAAAAAGCAGGTCGAGCGCAGATGGTCGGCGATCACCCGGTGCGAGACGCGGTGCGCCCCATCGGCCGGGCTGCCCGAGGCGTCGGCCGAGGCCTGGATCAGGGCGCGCAGCAGATCGGTGTCGTAATTGTCGTGCACCCCCTGCATCACGGCGGCGAGGCGTTCAAGCCCCATGCCGGTGTCGATCGAGGGGCGCGGCAGGTTGACCCGGTGATCGGGCGCCACCTGCTCGTACTGCATGAAGACCAGATTCCAGATCTCGATGAAGCGGTCGCCATCGGCGTCGGGGCCGCCGGGCGGGCCGCCCGGAATGTGGTCGCCGTGATCGTAGAAGATTTCCGAGCACGGCCCGCACGGCCCGGTGTCGCCCATCGCCCAGAAATTGTCCGAGGTGCCGATGCGGATGATCCGCGACTCGGGCAGGCCGGCGATTTTGCGCCACAGGCCGAACGCCTCGTCGTCGTCGGCATAGACGGTGACCAGCAGGCGGTCGGCGGACAGGCCGAATTCCTTGGTGACCAGGGTCCAGGCCAGCTCGATCGCCGTGTCCTTGAAATAATCGCCGAACGAGAAGTTGCCCAGCATCTCGAAGAAGGTGTGGTGCCGCGCCGTGTAGCCGACATTGTCGAGATCGTTGTGCTTGCCCCCGGCGCGCACGCATTTCTGCGAGGTGGCGGCGCGGACATAGTCGCGCTTCTCGGCCCCGGTGAAGACGTTCTTGAACTGCACCATTCCGGCGTTCGTGAACATCAAGGTGGGGTCGTTGCGCGGCACGAGCGGGCTGGACGACACGACCTGATGGCCGTGGCGGGCGAAATAGGCCAGGAAGGCGCTGCGGATGTCGTTTGCGGTCTGCATGGCGTTTAGTTGGGTATCTCCGAGGGCGCGCCCAAGGGTGCGCGGGAGCCCGAGCGGGCGGCACGGGACGTTTGTAACGCGCGGCGCATGGTCTGTCCAGTTTCGGGGAGATGGTGCGGACTACCCCGGAAGCGCTGGCGAACTTTCCCGGTCGGCCCGCTGTTGGCTGAAACAGCCGCGTTCTGGGAGATGACGATGCAAATGCCCGATGACCGCCCCTCCGCGTCGATGAAGGATTTGTTTTCAAGCCTGTTGCGCGACCTGTCCGACCTGGTGCGGCAGGAGATCGCGCTGGCCCGCGCCGAAACCGGCGAGAAGGTGCGGCAGGTCTCGCATGGCGCCATCTGGCTGGGGATTGGCGGCGTGCTCGCCTTCGCCGGCCTGCTGTTCCTTCTGCTGGCCATCACCCTGGCCCTGTCCGGCGTGGTGGCGCCTTGGGCGGCCGCGCTGATCGTCGGCGTGGTCGCGGCGGGCATCGGCGTGATGATGCTGAAAGCCGGCCAGAACCGCCTGAGCCCGCGCAACCTGACGCCCGACCGCACCGTCCGCATGCTGCGCGACGACGCCATCCTGTTCAAACGCCAAATGGGGAGATGACCGAAGATGGCCCGCAACCCGGAACAGATCGAACGCGACATCGAGGCGACGCGCCAGCGCGCCGTCCAAACCGTCGCCGCCCTGGAGGAGAGGATCGCCCCCGGCCGCATGATCGACGACGCCATCGCCTATGTCCGGCACAGCGACATGGGGCGGCGGGTCGGGCGCAATCTGCGCGACACCATCGTCGGCAATCCGGTGCCGGTGGCGCTGTTGACCGTGGGCGCCGCCTGGCTGGCCGCCAGCACCATGATGCAGCGGCGCGAGCACACCGGCATGGGCGCCCCGATCACCGACGAGGAGATCGTGGTGGCCGGCCTCGAGGAAGGCGACCGCTACGCCGTCCACACCCACCTGTCGCGCTCGCTGCCCTCGGCCCCGGCCGGCGAGGCGCCCTCGGCCGACAACCTGCTGGGCCAGACCCGCGCCGAGAAATCGGCGGCCGAAAGCGCCCGCATCTTCGAGAAGGGCGACAAGCGGATGATGTAGCAAGACTAACCACCAAGACACCAAGGTTCACCAAGAGAACTGGTCCCTTGGTGAACTTTGTGTCTTGGTGGTGAACCTTTTTACGCCGCCCCCCGCATGCTTTCCGATTCGAATTCCTCGGGTTCGGCGCGCCCCGCCCGGACGCATTCGACGAACACCCGGCGGTCGCAGCTTTTGCAGCGCGCGTGGTCCAAGCGGGCGTAGATCGCGCGCAGCGCCTGGGTCTTCGAGCTGAAGATGTTCTCCTCGCCGATGGCGTCGAGCGAGCCGGCGCGCCGCAGGCGGTCGCGGGCCTCGTCCTTGATGCGGATCAGGTAAAGCCCACCACCCCGCGCGCGCAGCCCCTTGGCGGTCTGGGCGAGCGCCTCGGCGCCCGCGATGTCGATGAAGTTGACCCCCGACATGATGATCGCCAGATGCTTCCGCTCGGGCGCCATCCGCTCGAAGCGGCGCAGCGTCTCCTGCAAATAGGCCACCGCGCCGAAGAACAGCGAGCCGTCGACGCGGATGATGCGAAGCTGCGGGCATTCGGGAAGATGGGCGTCGCTGGTGAATTTGCGGCCGGGGCTCTCGGGATCGGGAACCCGTACCAGAATGCCCGGACGCGAGGTGCGATTCAGATAAAGCACCAGCGACAGCAGCACCCCGGCCAGGATCGCCAATTCCAGCTCGAGCAGCAAGGTCGACAGGAAGGTCACCACCAGCACCGCCGTTTCCGAGCGGCTGGCCCGGAAGATCTGGGCGATGTGGTGGCGGTCGATCAGGCCCCACGAGACCAGGAACAGCACCCCCGCCATCGCGGCGTTGGGCAGGTGGTCGGCGTAGGGCGCGACCACCAGGACGATCACCATCAACGCCGCTCCGGCGATCACGGCGGCCAGGGGCGTCTTGGCGCCGGCGTCGTAATTGAGGGCGCTGCGGTTGAACGATCCCGTGGCGACATAGCCCGAGAAGAAGCTGCCCGCGATGTTGGACAGGCCTTGGCCGACGAATTCGCGGTTGCCGTCGATATGCTGGCCGCTGCGGATCGCCAGGGCGCGCGAGATCGACAGGGCCTCGGTCAGCGCGAACAACGTCACCGCCAGCGCGGTCGGCGCCAGGACGCGCCAGACCTGGGGGTCGAGGCTGGGCGCCGAGAGCGGCGGCAGGCTGGCGGGCAACGCGCCGACGGTCGCGACCGAGGCCCCGCCGAACTGGATCAAACCGGCCGCCACCACGCTGCCCACCAGGATGGCGACGATCATGTAGGGAACGCGGGGCGCCACGTGGCGGATGCCCAGGCCGGTCGCCAAGGTCGCCACGCCCACCGCCATCACCGGCAACGACACCTCGTCGAGATGGGTCGCGAAGTGAATGAAGATCTCGTGGAAATGGGAGCCACGCGGGATCGCCAGACCGAAGAAGTTCGCGATCTGATTGGCGGCGATCAGCACGCCCGCTCCGGCGGTGAAGCCGACCACCACCGAATGCGAGATGAAGTTGACCAGCGAGCCGAGCCGGAACAGGCCCATCGTCAATTCCAGCAGCCCGACCATCACCGCCAAGGTCAGGGCGAGTTGGACGTACTGGGCCGAGCCGGGCGCCGCCAGCGCCGACAGCGACGAGAACAGGACCAGCGACGCCGCCGTGGTCGGCCCCGACACCAGATGCCAAGACGAACCGAACAGCGCCGCGACGATGGCCGGGATCATCCCGGCGTAAAGCCCGTATTCGGGCGGCATTCCGGCGATGGTGGCGAAGGCCACGCCCTGGGGCAGCACGACGACGGCGCCGGTCAGGCCGGCCGAGATGTCGGCCGGCAGAGTCTGGCGGTTGATCTTCGGCGCCCATTCGACGAACGGAAACAGCTTGGCCAGCGCGCTGAGCGGCAACGACATCGGGACTCCCTTTCGCGAGAAGGCCCGATCATGAGCAAACGCCGCCGGCCGGCAATTCGGTATCCTACGTAAACCGCCGTTCTAGTTTGGTTCGAACAGGCAGGCCATCCGCACCAGATCGGCGACGCTTTTGGCGCCGCTCTTTTCCATGATGTGGGCGCGGTGGACCTCGACGGTGCGCGAACTGATGCCCAGGCGGTCGGCGACCACCTTGTTGGGATGACCGGCGACCAGCAGCAGCATGACCTCGCGCTCGCGCATGCTGAGCGACGCCAAACGCGAACCCATACTGGCGCCGCCGGGCCGGCCGACATCGTCGACGGGGGTGGCCAGGGCGGCGCGGATGCTGGCCAGCAGCACCTCGTCGCGGAACGGCTTCTCGATGAAGTCGACGGCGCCGGCCTTCAGGGCCGCCACCGCCATCGGCACGTCGGCGTGGGCGGTGATGATCACCACCGGCAGGCGAATGCCGCGCAGCGTCAGTTCCTTCTGCAACTCGATGCCCGACATGCCGGGCATGCGGACGTCGGCGACCACGCAGCCGGTCCAGCCGGGTTGGACGACGCTTAGGAACTCGATGGCCGAGGCGTAGGTCCGCGACCGGAACCCCGCGACATCGAGCAGGATCGCCAGCGAGTCGCGCACGTCGGGGGCGTCGTCGACCACATGGATGAGGGAGTCACGCATCGTCCAAATCCCGCGCCAGAGGGAGGGTGAAACGGAAGACGACGCCGCCATGGGGCGGGCTTTCCGCCCACAGCCGGCCGTCATGGGCTTGCAGTATGGATTTGCTGATCGACAGGCCCAGGCCCATTCCAGCCTCCTTGGTGGTGACGAAGGGATCGAACAGGCGGGTCTCCACTTGCGGGTCGAGGCCGGGGCCGTTGTCGGTCACCATCACCTCGACGGCGCCTTCGACGGCCCGCGCCGACACCAGCACGGTGGGATTGTCGGTCTTCGCGCCGGCCAGCGCCTGCGCCGCGTTGCGGACCAGATTGACCATCACCTGCACGATCTGGGTCTTGTCGGCCATCACCGGCGGCACGCCGGCCATGCCGACCGCGTGCAGCGTCACCCCGGCGGCGTTGGCCTCGGCCGAGACCAGCCGCAGGGCGTCGTCGACGATGTCGCGGACCTCGTTGGGCGCCAGCCGCAATTCGCCCTTGCGCATGAAGTCGCGCAGGCCGTGGATGATCTGGGCGACCCGCTCGATCTGGTCGACGCTGCGCGCCGTAAGGGTGGCGGCGCGTTCGAGATCGGGCGCGGGCGCGCGGATCAGGCGAAGCGCCGCCTGGGTGTAGTTCATCGCGGCGGTGAGCGGCTGGTTCAACTCGTGGGCCAGCGCCGAGGCCATTTCCCAACCGACGTTGAGGCGCTGGAAATGGGCGAGTTCGGTCTGGCGGGCCAAGCCGCGCGCCTCGGCCTCGGCCCGCTCGCTGACCATGGCGCCCAGCAGAAGCCCGGTCATGGCCAGCACGCCCAGGCGGATTTGCAATTCGATCACCGATTGATCGAGATGGCCGAACTGCCGATCCGACCAGACCGGCGCCAGATACAGGGCGGCCAAGGCCATCGCCGTTCCCCGCTGGCCGTTGCGGGTGGCGATCCAGGCGAGCGGCAGGAACAGCAGATAGAAGAAGTGGATCTCCTGATTGGCGAAGCGGCCGAACACCTCCCAGGCCAGCACCATCAGGGCGGTCACCTGGAACAGCCCCTCGACCGAAATGGCGAAGCGCCCGCCCGCCAGACGACGCGGCGGTCCCAAGGTCGCCACCAGTGGGGCGACCGCCAGGATGGCGATCAAATGGGCGAGCATGACCTGGCCGCCCAGCGACACCACCCGCCACGGTTCGAGATCGGCGACCATCGCCGCCCGCGCCGCGCCGATCAGCGCCGCCGCCGCCAGCGCCGTTCCAAAGAACCGGAACGCCATCCGCACGCGGCCGAAATCCGGGCGCTCGCCCGCCCCGCCGCGCAGCGCGGTGGCCGCGCCGACGCAGCCCAGGGTCTCGGCAACGGCGCGCACCGCCGTCTCGGACGACACCCCGTCGCCGATCAAGGCGGCGAGAATCGGCGCGATCAGGGCGGCGGGGAACCACCGCGGCCCCAGGCGGGCGATCATCCCGAAGCTGATGGCCGGCGCGGCGTTCCAAGGCGCCAGCGCCGCACCGGTCGGCACATGCGTCAGGGCGGCCCGATCGGCGATCACGTAAAGCAGCAGCCAACCCGCGACATGCGCCGCGTGGCGCCCCCACTGTCTGTACGGATCGGTTGGCTTCGACACGCTTGGTCCCCTGGCGCGATCACGCGCGCGACAGGGTAGCGCCACAGCCCCACCGGGCGCCATGCGAATTCGCCACGGCGCGGGGTGGCGCGGCCTTCATTCGCCCGCGGCTTTGATCGCGTCGGCGATGGTCGCCATCGGCATGGCGAGCCGTAACGAGTCCACG
>JADGAL010000068.1 GCA_015232025.1 Alphaproteobacteria bacterium | reverse complement strand
GCGGGCGCGCCGCGGCTTGACCCGGCCCGCCCGGCCGGGTAGCTGATTGGCGATGAGCCAGCTTCCCCTCGCGGGCGTCCGCGTCCTTGACGCCGCCACCTTCATCGCCGCCCCCTATTGCGCGGCCATCCTGTCGGAATTCGGCGCCGAGGTGATCAAGGTCGAATCGCCCGACGGCGATCCCTTCCGCCGCTTCGGCACGCCCACCGGGCGCGACGGCGATTCGCTCGCCTGGCTGTCCGAGGCGCGCAACAAGCGCTCGGTCACCCTGGATTTGCGCCGGCCGCAAGGCGCCGACCTGTTCCGCCGGCTGGTCGCCGTCTCGGACGTGGTGTGCGAGAACTTCCGCCCCGGCACCCTGGAGAAGTGGGGCCTGGGCTGGGAGTCGCTGAAGGCGCTGAAGCCCGGATTGGTGATGCTGCGCGTCTCGGGCTATGGCCAGACGGGACCCTATCGCGACCGGCCGGGCTTCGCCCGCATCGCGCACGCGGTCGGCGGGCTGTCCAATCTGGCGGGCCTGCCGGGAGGAACGCCGGTGACCCCCGGCTCGACCTCGCTGGCCGACTACATGTCGGGGCTGCAAGGCGCGGTCGGCGTGCTGCTGGCGCTGCGCCACCGCGACCAGACCGGCGAGGGCCAGATGATCGACGTGGCGCTGTACGAATCGGTGTTCCGGGTGCTGGACGAACTGGCGCCGGCCTTCGCGATGACCGGAAAGGTGCGCGAGCGCGAGGGATCGGGCACCCTGAACGCCTGCCCGCACGGCCATTTCGAGACCGAAGACCAACGCTGGGTCGCCATCGCCTGCACCAACGACAAGATGTTCGCCCGGCTGTGCGAGGCGATGGCCCGCCCCGACCTCGCCACCCGCTGGGCCAAGGTCGCCGACCGCCTGGCCGAGCGCCAAGCCGTCGATGCCACCGTCGCCGCCTGGACCGCCGCGCTGCCGCTCGACGCCGTGATGAGCCGCTGCCTGGCCGCCGAGGTGCCGTGCGGCCCGCTCAACACCATCGCCGACATCTTCGCCGACCCGCATTACGCGGCCCGCGAGAACCTCGCCCGCCTGTCCGAGCCCGGTTTGGGCGAGGTGGTGATCCCCAACGTGCTGCCCCGCCTGTCGGCCACCCCCGGCCGCATCGACCACCTTGGCCCGGCGCTGGGCGAGGGCAATCGGGCGATCTACGGCGACCTGCTCGGCCTGGACGCCGACGAGATCGCGCGGCTGCGCGAGGCGGGGGTGATCTGAGGATAGACAAAAGATTCACCACCAAGACACCAAGGACACCAAAAGTCACCAAGGGACCGGGACTGTACGGGCAATTCGCCACCCGCTTCGTGTCCTTGGTTCCTTGGTGTTTCCCAGGACTTTTTCTAAACCAACGTCGCCAGCCCCACGAAGGCCGGATACGGATGCGTCACCACCCAGGCCGGGATGGGGGCGAGGTAGGTTTGGAAGCGGCCCTTGTCCTCGAAGCGTTTGCGGAAGCCGGAGAGCAGGAACGCCTGCACCAATTGCGGCACGATGCCGCCCGCGATGAACAGGCCGCCGCGGGCGCCCAGGCTGAGCACCAGATTGCCGGCCACCGTGCCCAGCATCTCGAAGAACACGTCCAGGGTCTCTTGGCACAGCGGGTCCGAGCCGGCCAGGGCGCGTTCGGTGATGACCGCCGGGCTGAGCGGTTCGGCCGGGCGGTTGGCGAGTTCGCATAGCGCCGAATGCAGGTTGACGAGGCCGGGGCCGGACAGCACCCGCTCGGCCGAGACATGGTCGAACTGGGTGCGCAGCACGCTGAGCACCGCCTCCTCCTTCTCGTTGGCCGCCGCCATGGTGACGTGCCCGCCCTCGGTGGCGAGCGGCACCCACAGGTCGCCGGGCGCCGGCACCAGGGCCGAGACGCCCAGCCCGGTGCCCGGTCCCAGCACGGCGATCGGCGTGTTGGGCACCGCCAAGCCGCCGCCCGCCAGCACCAGCGACGAGGGGCCGAGGGCGCGCACGCTCATCGCCACCGCCGAGAAGTCGTTGACCACCGCCAGGGTGTCGAGCCCCAGGCGGGCGCGGGTCTCCTCGACCGAGAAGCGCCAGACGTGGTTGGTCAGATCGACTTGGTCGCCCAGCACCGGCGAGGCCACCGCGAAGGCGCCGCGCCGGGGCCGGTCGGCCGGGTCGACGCCTTGCAGATAGGCCAGCGCCGCCTCGGCCGGGCCGGGATGGTCGGCGCATTTGAGGACTCGGGCGCGGGTCGGCTGCCCGTCCGGCCCGGCCAAGGCGAAGCGGGCGTTGGTGCCGCCGATGTCGGCGATCAGGCCGGATGGAGTGGTCATGATCCCTCGCTGCCGAAAGGGGCCGAAGACAAGGCGGCGAGAAACGATTCCCGCCAGCGGTCGATCGAGCTGGCGCGCACCGCGTTCATCATGTGCGCCCAACGCTGCCGCCTTTCATCCAGCGGCATTTCCAGGGCGCGCGCAAGGCTTTCGGCGACGCCGTCGATATCGTAGGGATTGATCAGCAGCGCCGAGTCCAATTCGCGCGCCGCGCCCGCGAAGCGCGACAGCACCAGCGCGCCGGGATTTTCGGGGTCTTGCGAGGCGATGTATTCCTTGGCGACCAGATTCATCCCGTCACGCAGCGGGGTCAGCAGGCAAACCTGGGCGAAGCGGTAGAAGCCCGACAGCGTGGCCCGCTGGAAGGCGCTGTTCAGGTAATGCAGCGGCGTCCAGTCGAAATCGGCGTAGCGGCCGTTGATGTGCCCGGCCTCGGCCTCGAGCATGCGGCGCAGTTCGAGATATTCCGGCACGTCGCTGCGCGACGGCGGCGCGATCTGCATGAAGCACACCTTGCCGCGATAGGCGGGCCGCGTCTCCAGCAGGCGCTGGAAGGCGTGGAAGCGCTGCGGCAGCCCCTTGGAATAGTCCAGCCGGTCGACCCCGATGATCAGCTTGCAGGCGCCGAAATTCTTGCGCAGCCGGCGGATCGACGACAGCCGCGGCGAGGCCCGCGCCAGACGCTCCAGCGGCTCGACGTCGATGCCGATCGGAAAGACCTCGGCGCGCAGGGTGCGGCCATGGGCGTTGACCAATCCGTTCGACAACACCGCGCCGCCGGCCTCGACGGTCACATAGTCGTGGAAGGCGCGCAGATCGGCCGCCGTCTGGAATCCGACCACGTCATAGGCGCACAGCGAGCGCACCAGCCGGGCGTGGCTGGGCAGGCACAGCAGCACCTCCATGGCCGGAAACGGGGTGTGCAGGAAGAAGCCCATCCGCTGGCCCAGGCCGATGTGGCGCAGTTCCTCGCCCAGCGGGATCAGGTGGTAGTCGTGGACCCACAGATCGTCATCGTCGCGCAGCAGGGGGCGGAGCTTCTGGGCGAACAGCCGGTTGACCCGCAGATAGCCGGCATAGTCCTCGCGCTCGAAATTGGCGAGGTCGAGGCGGTAGTGGAACACCGGCCAAAGGGTGCGGTTGGCGAAGCCGTTGTAGTATTCCGAGTGGTCCTTGCGGCCAAGGTCCAGCGTGGCGTAGGTCACCCGCCCCTGCTCGACGACGCCCGGCTGCTCGCCCGATTGCGGGGTGATGCGGCCGCTCCAGCCGAACCACAGGCCGCCATTGCGCTCGAGCGCCTCTTGCAGGGCCACCGCCAGGCCGCCGGCCCGGCTGGCGGCGTCGGGAACGGCGACGCGGTTGGAGACGACGACCAGACGAGCCAATCACCCTCCTTGTCAGCGTCCCTCCCTCGCCGAAAGCAGGGCGGCGTAGAGGCGCCGATAGCGCTCGGCCGAACGGCGCCACGCGAAATCCTGGGCGGCCGCCGCCAGCCTGATCCGTCGCCACTGTTCGGGCTGGCGGTACAGCGAGACCGCCCGCTCGAGACACCACCGCAAGGCGCTGGCGGTGGGCTGCTCGAACACGAAGCCGGTGGCCGTGCCGGCCAACAGCGTGTCATAGGTGGAGTCGACGACCGTGTCGGCCAAGCCGCCCGTCCGGTGCACGACCGGCAGCGTGCCGTAGCGGAAGGCGTAGATTTGGGTCAACCCGCACGGCTCGGCGCGGGACGGCATCAGCAACATGTCCCCGCCGGCCTGCATACGGTGGGCGAGTCCCTCGTCATAGCCGATGCGCACCGCGATGCGCCCCGGATTGGCCTGGGCGGCGGCCTGGAACTCGGCTTCCAAATGGGCGTCGCCGGTGCCCACGACGGCGAGCTGGGCGCCCTGGCCGATCAGGGTCGGCAAAGCGGCCAGCAGCAGGTCCATGCCCTTCATGTCGTTGAGCCGGCTGACCACGATGCCGAGCGGCGCCCCCCCGTCGCGGTCCAGCCCCAATTCGCCTTGCAGGGCCAGCTTGTTGGCCAGCTTGCCCTCGGGCGCGGCGGGTTGGTAGCGTTGGGTCAGATGCGGATCGCTGGACGGGTCCCACACGCCGTAATCGGCGCCGTTCAGAATGCCGGTCACGTCGGCGGCGCGATGGGCGAGCAGCCCTTCCAGGCCGCAGCCGAACGCCGGGGTCTGGATCTCGCGGGCGTAGGTCGGGCTGACCGTGGTGATCTGGTCGGAATAGACCAACGCCGCCTTGAGGAAGGACAGCCCGCCCCAGAACTCCAGCCCCTCCATGGTGTACATCGACCAGGGCAGGCCCAGACGGGCGACGGTGTCGGCGGGGAAGCGGCCCTGATAGGCGATGTTGTGGATGGTCGACACGGTCGCCGGCCGCGGACCGCCCCAGGCGTGCAGAAAGGCCGGCGCCAGCCCGGCCTGCCAATCATTGCCGTGCAGGATGTCGGGAACCCAGCCCAGCGGGGTGGTCGGCTGCGACAACACCGCGGCGACCCAGCCCAGCAGGCCGAAGCGCACCGGGTTGTCGGGCCAGTCGTGGCCCGCCCCGTCCTGATAGGGGCCGCCGCCCCGCGCATAGGCGGCGGGGCAGTCGATCAGCAGCAGCGGCACGCCGCCATCCGGGGTGCGCGCCTCGATCAGGCGGGTCTCGCCGGCCCCCAGCGGAACGCCCAGATTGGCCACCTCGCGCTTGTCGGTGGCGGCCTCCAACGCCTGGGGATAGCCGGGCATCAGAATGCGCACGTCGTGACCCAACTCGACCAGGGCGCGTGGCAAGGCGCCCGCGACGTCGGCCAAGCCGCCGGTCTTGATCAGCGGGTAGACCTCGGAGGAAACGAACAGCACGCGCATGCCGATATCCCTGAAAGTGCTTGTGGCGCCCAGCGTATATGATGAAATGCGATGGGGGAATGGGCTTGGCCGGCTTGAGCTTTGGGCGGGAGTGTGGCACGGTCGGGCCCAGGCTGAACGGAGGGAAGCGGATGTTCAACGCCAACGATCACGGCGCCACCATCGACTTCGAGGCCACCCATCGCCTGCGGCGCACCTTGGCGCTGGTGCTGGCGGGCGGTCGCGGCAGTCGGCTGCGCGACCTCACCAACTGGCACGCCAAGCCGGCCGTGCCCTTCGCCGGCAAGTTCCGCATCATCGACTTCACCCTGTCGAACTGCATCAATTCCGGCATTCGGCGGATCGGGGTGCTGACCCAGTACAAGGCCCATTCGCTGATCCAGCACATCCAGCGCGGCTGGGGATTCCTGCGCGGCGAGTTCAACGAGTTCATCGAGCTTTTGCCCGCCCAACAGCGCACCACCGACGAGAACTGGTATCGCGGCACCGCCGACGCGGTGTTCCAGAATTTGGACATCATCCGCGCCCACAAGCCGGAATTCGTGCTGATCCTGGCCGGCGACCACGTCTACAAGATGGATTACGGCAAGATGCTGGCCCATCACTGCGCCACCGGCGCCGACGTGACGGTGGGCTGCATCGAGGTGCCGATCAAGATCGCCTCGGGCTTTGGCGTGATGTCGGTCGATTCCGACCTGAACGTCCTGCGCTTCGATGAAAAGCCCGCCAACCCCGAGCCGATGCCCGGCAGCGCCGATCAGGTGCTGGCCAGCATGGGCATCTACATCTTCAACGCGAAGTTCCTGGACGAGCTGCTGATGCTCGACAGCGAGCAGCCCAACTCGGCGCATGATTTCGGCTCCAACATCATCCCGTCGCTGATCGGCCGCTACAAGGTGGTGGCCCACCGCTTCCAGGATTCCTGCGTCATGGAGGGCCAGCAAGAGGCCTATTGGCGCGACGTCGGCACGGTCGACGCCTATTGGGAGGCCAATATCGACCTGACCACGGTGACGCCGTCCTTGAACCTTTACGACACCACCTGGCCGATCTGGACCTATCAGGCGCAGCTTCCGCCCGCCAAATTCGTGTTCGACGGCGACAACCGCCGCGGCATGGCGGTCGATTCGATGGTCTCGGGCGGCTGCGTGATCTCGGGCGCCACGGTGCGCCGCTCGCTGCTGTACTCGAACGTGCGCGTCAATTCGTATTGTCTGGTCGAAGACACCGTGGTGCTGCCCAACGTCGATCTGGGCCGCCACGCCCGGCTTAGGCGTTGCGTGATCGACGGCAATTGCCGCGTCCCGCCCGGTCTGGTGGTCGGCGAGGACGCCGAACTCGACGCCTCACGCTTCTACCGCACCGAAACCGGCGTCACCCTGGTCACCGCCGAGATGTTGGCGCGGTTGGAGCGGTAGGCGTCAACCGACCACCTCGTCCTCGCGGCGGACCACGCGGTCCTTGCCGGATTGCTTGGCGACGTACATGCGCTGGTCGGCCTTGTCGACCAGCGTCTCCCACTCGGCGGCGCCGTCCCCCAGACGCTCGGCGAGGCCGATGCTGGCGGTTTGGCGCTTGCCGTCGGGGCGGTCGCCCAGCCCGGCCTCGCGCAGGCGGGCGACCGCCGCCATGGCGCCTTCGGAATCGGCGCCCGGCATCACCACCACGAACTCCTCGCCGCCCCAGCGCACCAGGATGTCGCCCCGGCGCAGCATCTTGCGCAGCGCGGTGGCGGCGCGGCGCAGTGCGTCGTCGCCCTCCTCGTGGCCGAAGCGGTCGTTGATCCCCTTGAAGTCGTCGAGATCGATGAAGGCCACGGTCAGCGGCAGGCCGGCGCGGGCCGCCTGGTTGAATTGCAGGTCCAGCAGTTCCTCGCCGACCCGGCGGGTATAGGCGCGGGTCAGCCCGTCATGCGACGCCTGCGAGACCAGTTGCATCATGAAGTGAAGCTGGCTCATCCCCGCCAGGGTGGCCACCACGGCGAGCAGGGCGAGCAGCCACAGCGCCCCCAGATTCGACGAGAAGCTGAGCACATGCGAGCCCGACAGGGTGACCGCCAGCTTGGCCATCCACAGCGGCCCGGCCAGCATCGCGCCTTCCAGCGCGGTGATCGGAAACACCGACAGGCCGGCGACCATCACGAAGGGCAGGAAGGCGTAGCCGGCCGCGATCACCTGCTGGGCCTCGCCATCGATCTCGAAATGGCCCAGCAGCGGAACGCTGACCAGAAAGAACACGGTGGGGATCGACAGCAGCCAAGCCAGCGCCCGATGCGCCGAGGCCATGCTTTCCGAATGGCGGAAGGCCATCGCCAGCGCGACGAAGGCCACGGTCGCCAGCACCCGCAAGCCGGTCAGCGCGGCGCCCAGATTGGGCTCGAAGATCAACAGGTCGATGGGAATCCACAGCGGCGTCAGCAGGGTGAACACCGCCGCCACGACGCGGACCCGCGAGATGATCAGCAGGGCGCGGCGCCGCTGCACCAGGGGCGACTGATCGCCCGGCAGAAACAAATCGCGCACTTCGGCGAAGGTCAGTTCGCCAAACATTCTGGCCAAGGCGGTCCTGATGACCTGATCGGCGGTCGGCACGTTTCTCGTCCCCGTCCCTGCCTTTCGGCGTTCCCGGCGAGAATCGTAAATGCCCAAGGAAACCAAAGCAACAAAATCCCTGGGCCGTCCCTCACGTCCCCTTGATGGTGTGCGGCGGCGCGATCGGGCCGGAATCGACTCGGCGGCGGTCGGGCTCGACGGCGGTCAGGGGATCGCAGGCCACCATCGAGGCGCGGCAGCGTTCGGCCAGACGCTGATAGGCGATGGTCGCCTCGCCCTTCCAGGCCAGTTCGGCCTCGGTCAATTCGCGCATCACGCGGGCCGGAACGCCCGCGACGAGGGTGCGCGGCGGCACCACGAAGCGCGCCTTGACGAAGGCCAGCGCCGCGACCATCGCCGATTCGCCGATCTCGGCGCCATCGTTGATCACCGCGTTCATGCCGATCAGCGCGTTGCGCCGGACGATGCAGGAATGCAGCACCGCGCCATGCCCGACATGGCCGTCTCGCTCGACCACCGTGTCGGCCTGGGGATAGCCGTGCATGACGCAGTTGTCCTGGAGGTTGGCGCCCTCCTCCAGGATCAGGCGGCCGAAATCGCCCCGCAACGAGGCGCCCGGCCCGACATAACAGCGCGGCCCCACGATGACGTCGCCGATCAGCACCGCCGTGGGATGGACATGGGCGGTGGGATCGACCACCGGCACCACGCCCTCGAGGGAATAAATAGGCATGAACCCAGGATAGACCACGGCGGCCCGCCGTGCCACAGTCGGGCGCATCCACGGCTTGAGGAAACGCGGGCATGGGCGGTGAGCAGGCGCAAGGGCTGGCCGAGGCGGTCGGCAAGGCGATTTACCAGAAGGACCACGCGGTGCGCGCCATGGGCATCGTGCTGGAAGACATCGGGCCGGGTCGCGCCCGCATGGCGATGGTGGTGCGCCGCGACATGCTGAACAGCCACCAAACCTGCCACGGCGGCGCCACCTTCACGCTGGCCGACGCCTGTTTCGGCTATGCCTGCAACTCGTACAACCACGTCACCGTGGGGGCGAGTTGCGACATCAACTATCCGACCCCCGCCCACGAGGGCGACCGGTTGACCGCGGTCGCCGAGGAGCGCCATCGCAAGGGCCGCGGCGGGGTCTACGACGTCACGGTGACCAACCAGAAGGGCGAGGTGGTCGCCCTGTTCCGGGGCCACAGCCGGCGCCTGGACGGCACCCTGATTTAGACCTTCCGGTGCGCTTGCCTCTCCCCTATAAGAGCAACCCTGGAATTCCGTGTTAGGGGAGAGCCTGGGTCATGTTCATCAAGGAGCCGCCGCCCAGGGAGATGCTCGATCCGCTCGAGCGGGCCAGCCGCGACGAATTGCGCGCGGTCCAGCTCGAGCGCATGAAATGGTCGGTGCGCCACGCCTTCGACAACATCGCCCATTACCGCGTCAAGTGCGAGGCGGCGGGCGTCCATCCCGACGATCTGAAGACCCTGGCCGATCTGGGCAAGTTTCCCTTCACCACCAAGGACGATTTGCGCCAGACCTATCCCTTCGGCATGTTCGCGGTGCCGATGAGCCAGGTGTCGCGGGTCCACGCCTCCAGCGGCACGACCGGCAAGCCGACGGTGGTCGCCTATACCCGCAACGACATCGAGATGTGGGCCGGGCTGATGGCCCGCTCGATCCGCGCGGCCGGCGGGCGGCCGGGCGACAAGGTCCACGTCGCCTATGGCTATGGCCTGTTCACCGGCGGCCTGGGCGCCCATTACGGCGCCGAGAAGCTGGGCTGCGTGGTGATCCCGATGTCGGGCGGACAGACCGAGAAGCAGGTCCAGTTGATCCGCGACTTCGAGCCCGACATCATCATGGTCACGCCCTCCTATGTGCTGAACATCGCCGACGAGATGGAGCGCCAGGGCATCGACCCGCGCGAGACCAGCCTGCGCATCGGCATCTTCGGCGCCGAGCCGTGGACCAACCAGATGCGCGCCGAGATCGAGGCCCGGCTGGGCCTGGACGCCATCGACATCTACGGCCTGTCCGAGGTGATCGGCCCCGGCGTCGCCCAGGAATGCGTCGAGACCAAGGACGGCCTGCACATCTGGGAAGACCATTTCTATCCCGAGATCATCGACCCGGCGACCGGCGAGGTGATGCCCGACGGCGAATATGGCGAGCTGGTCTTCACCTCGCTGACCAAGGAGGCCCTGCCGGTGATCCGCTACCGCACCCGCGACCTGACCCGGCTGATGCCCGGCACGGCCCGGCCGATGCGGCGGATGGACAAGGTCACCGGCCGCTCGGACGACATGCTGATCATCCGGGGCGTCAACGTGTTCCCCAGCCAGATCGAGGAATTGCTGTTGAAGGACAGCCGCCTGTCGCCGCATTACGTGCTCGAGCTGTTCCGCGACGGCCACATGGACGGGCTGGACGTGGTGGTCGAACCCCGCGTCGACCTGGCCCCGCCGGACGCCGAGGCGTGCAAGGCGATGGCGCGCGACCTGCAGCACCATATCAAGTCCTTCATCGGCATCACCACCCGCGTCAAGGTGGTCGAGGTCGGCACCGTCGAGCGCTCGCAGGGCAAGGCCAAGCGGGTGATCGACCGCCGGCCCCGCCAACAGTAAGGAAGCCCCCCATGCGCCAAGTCAGCTATTTCTTCGGCGGCCACCTCGCCGACTTCCCCATTCCCGACGACTTCTATCAAGCCTTCGCCGAGCGGGCGACCAACGTCCCCACCAGCCCCGGCCCCGATTTGGAGAAGGCCCGCCTGTGCCTGGAAAAGGTGCTGACGGTGATCGCCGACGAGGGCCAGCCCGGCACCCAAGGCCAGGACGAGATGATGGCCGCCGCCTACATCTGGTTCTTCTTCAACAACGCCGCCCCCGAATCGGCGATCGAAGGCGACGTCATCGTGGTCGACTACGATGGCGACGGCCAGGACATCGCCTATGTCCCGATGGCCGACGTCGATCTGGTGCCCGAGGACTGATCCCGCCTCATGGCGCCGCCCAGGGATCGACCACCTGGGCGGCGATATCGGCGAAATGGCGGACGTTGCGTGTCGCCGGGATGGCCCGTCGGACCAGGACGATTCCGGCGATTTGGGTGTCGCGGAATTCGACCGCTTGACCGGCCAAGCGCCTCCGGGCCGCGATGGTCGCGGCCTGATCCATTCACGGTTTCAGCACGGATAAGAAGCGGATGTTTGCGGTGTCGGTGACGGCAGTGCGTCTTCTCGGAAGAGACGAAGAGACCGTTGATCAGGGGGTACCGTGAATACGGAATGCTGACCCGCTATACGCACATCTCGACGGAGAAACTTGTTAACAAGCTGGTTGACAGAATCTCCACCGCACGTTGAAAATAAGAGGCAAGGGGAATGATTGCCCCTTATGCGATTTATCCGTGTGCCGGTGGGAAAAATCATGTCGGAAGCCATGACTCAGAGTCTGTTTAGAGAAAATAAAGCCGATGAAGAAGTTCCCACGCTTGACGAGAGAAAAACCGAAGAGATGGTTATAGGTCTTGTAGGTCCAGTAGGATCTGGAGTCACCACTACTGCTCAATTGCTGGGAAAAATACTAAACGAAGAGTTTGGCTACAACATTTTACACATTCGGGTTAGCAATGACTTGATAGTGCCAAATGCTACGGTCGTTGGAGAAATTGTAGAAGCCAAATTGGCGGGCAGTCAACGTATTTCCAAGTTACAAGAAGTTGGCTCAAAATTTAGGAAGTATTTTTCCGAAAGATACCTCGCAGAGAAGTGTGTGGAAAAAATCGCTATTGATCGAGCAGCGGCTGGGTATAAGAAAGTTAATAGCACTCTCCTTCCAATGCCGTCAAGGACAGTTCATATAATTGATTCGATTAAACACCCTGCTGAATACGAGCTTCTGAAAGATGTTTACGGTGATGCATTCTGGTTGGTTGGAGTATTTGCCCCGCAGGATATTCGCAAGGAACGGCTTAGTGGCGAAGAATATGACGACACCCAGGTCCAGGGCATTTTCAAGGTAGACGAGGAAGAAGGTGTAAATTATGGACAAAAGGTCCGAGACGCCATTGAGAAATCAGATTTTTTCGTTCGGAATGATAGCCTCAATACTGAGAAATTGAAAACTGTGTTGAGAAGGTACCTCGACCTCATGTTTGGAATTGAGGTCCGCACACCTACACGTGATGAAGCCGCGATGTATACCGCAGTTTCCGCAGCAGCCTCATCTGCATGCCTCTCCCGTCAGGTCGGTGCTGCTATTTATAGCGAAGTGGGAGAGCTTATTGGGAATGGGTCAAATGACGTTCCTAAGAAAGGAGGGGGGCTTTATACGCACGCAAGCGGAGAAGACGATCATCGCTGTTACAAATATGGCGGCCACACGTGCCATAACGATGACCGCAAGAAGCGTTTGTTTCAGGCTGTCGCCACGAACTTGGTAGCGGATGGGCTTCTCGACAAAAATGCTGATTTCAATCTCGTAACTAAGTCTTTAAAAAAGACTGACATTAAAAACCTTATTGAATACTCCCGTGCTGTTCATGCGGAAATGGAGGCAATCATTTCTGTCGCACGCGCTGGCCAGAAGGGGATAGTGGGGGCCACTCTCTATTGCACCACTTTTCCATGCCATAGCTGTGCACGACATATCGTCGCCAGTGGCATCACAAAAGTTGTCTATATCGAGCCATACCCCAAGAGCCTAGCGACCGTTCTTCACAAAGATGCGATATCCACCCGAGAAAGCGAAGGCGAGAACCACGTTCTCTTTCTTCAATATGAGGGCGTCGCTCCAAAAAACATTATCCGGCTCTTCCAACAGCATGGAGCCCGCAAGGCTGACGGAAAGGCCATCGAGCGTCAACGCAAGACGGCGATGCCCCTATACCGCTCGCCGCTTGACGGATTCAGCACAAGAGAGCAAATTATTGTTCACCGTGTCGGCGAAGCTGAAAAAAATCTTAATACCAAAATGGGGGATGGTCATGAAAAAGGAAAATAGAGAAAAACGTCAATTGTCTTTTGCTTTTCAAAGCCCGTCATCTGTGGATAAGTCTGTTCCCACCCAGCAGGATCATGCTTCTTCTACGGCAAACATTACCTCTCTTGAGGCGGTGAGGCGTATGCGGGGCAGGGATATCCTCGTTTCCAACCTCCGTGAAAGTGGGTTATTGTCGCTACGGAATGCCTGATCTTCCGTAGCCGACTGGGTGGTGATGAATAGCCAGCGACCGCTATGGCTGCTTTCTCGTTAATTCCCAGCTCGGCATAAGTGCGTCAGGGTGGCTGGACCAGGGTGTCGGCCGAAAACGGCTTCCCGGATTTCTGGCTGGCGATGAGCGGCTTTTGCCCATTGATGCGGGCCAATCGGCCGCCTTCAAAGGGCTCCGAGACTTAAGGCTTCGATTCCGTCAATCGACACGAGAGCCCCGCACCGCCCCCGGCCGGCCATTGACCGCGATCGGCGGCCTTGGCCCCTTCGAAGACCAGCCAGCCCTGGCCGCCGTAATGGGGCAGCGGGCGGATCAGCGCCCCCAGCGCCGCCGCGTCGTCGGCTTGCACGGCCAGCACGGGGCCGTCCGGGG
>JADGAL010000067.1 GCA_015232025.1 Alphaproteobacteria bacterium | reverse complement strand
GCGAAACCCGCGATTTCGCCGTCAACCGCGCGCCGATGGGCGGCCTCGAACGCCCGATCGCGGTGCGCTTCGATCCCTCGGGCGCCGCGCTGCATTTGGTCGATTCCGGCCTGATCGAGAACGGCGTGGTCAAGCCGAACACCGGGGTGGTGTGGCGCATCCGGCGGGGGTCTTGAAATCCGGCCGGCGGGGCGCGCATCATCTCGTTCATGGAGAGGATTGACGACGACGACATGCCGACGGGACCGGCCCGGCTGGCGCTGCTCGCCCTGGGCTGGCTGTGCGTCGGGCTGGGGGTGGTCGGGGCGGTGGTGCCGGTGCTGCCCACCACGCCGTTCCTGATCGGCGCCGCCTGGGCGTTTTCGCGCAGTTCGCGGCGCTTTCACGACTGGCTGTGGTTCCATCCGCGCCATGGCGCGTCGGTGCGGGCTTGGCGGCGCCATGGGGTGGTGCCCCGGCGCGCCAAGATCGCGGCGCTGTCGGGGATGGGGATCAGCTTGGCCGTGCTGGCGCTGTTCGTGGCCGAGGACTGGCGGTTGCCCACCCTGGCCGGCGCCTTCATGGCGGTGGTGGCGGCTTGGATCGTCACCCGGCCGGCTCATCCTCCCGAGGAGGAGAGCGCCTGATCGAGATCGGCCAGCAAGTCCTCGGGGCTTTCCAGGCCGATCGACAGGCGCAGCAGATCGTCGGGCACGGGGGTGTCGGGGCCTTCGACGCTGGCGCGGTGCTCGACCAAGCTTTCCACGCCGCCCAGCGAGGTGGCGCGCAGGAACACCGTCATGGCGGCCGCCGTGGCGATCGCGGCGGGGCGGCCGCCGCGCAGCCGGATCGACAGCATGCCGCCGAAGCCGCCGATCATCTGGCGCTTGGCGATGTCGTGGCCGGGATGGCCGGGCAGGCCGGGATAGAGCACCCGCGCCACGCGCGGATCGATCGATAGGCGCTCGGCCAGCCGCATCGCCGTCTCGGCTTGGCGCCGGGCGCGGACATGCAGGGTGCGCATGCCCCGCATCAGCAGCCACGCCTCGAAGGCGCCGGCGATGGCGCCGTTCTGGGCGCGGAACGCCTTGATCCGTCGCCAAAGATCGTCGTCGCGGGCGGTGGTCAGGGTGCCGGCGATCAGGTCGGAATGGCCGTTCAGATATTTGGTCGCCGAGTGCATGACCAGATCGGCGCCCAACGCGATGGGGCGGGTGAACACCGGAGTGGCCGCCGTCGAATCGACCGCCAACGCGGCGCCCGCCCGATGGGCCAGGGTGGCGACCGCCTCGACGTCGGTGATCGTCCATAGCGGGTTGCCGGGCGTCTCGACCCACACCAGACGGGTCTCGCCGGGGCGCAGGGCGGCGCGCACCGCGTCCAAATCGTCCATCGCCACGAACGCGACGGCGAGTCCCCAGCGGGTGGCGTAACCAGCCAGCCACGAGCGCAGCGCCCAATACATGTCGCGCGGCGCCACGACGTGATCGCCGGGATCGAGCGACAGGAACACGGCGGTGGCCGCCGCCATTCCCGAGGCGAACAGCAGGCTGGCTTGGCCGCCCTCCAACTCGGTCAGCACCCGCTCGGCGGGCTCGAAACCGGGATTGTCGGCGCGGCCATAGGCGCGGCCGGTGGGATAGCCGAGATCGGCGCCCCGCTCGAAGGTGCTGGCGGGATGGATCGGCGGCACGATGGCGCCGGTCTGGCCATCGACGAATCCCAGGCACTGGACGGCCTTGGTCTCGCGGCTGGTCATGACTCCTCCGTGGTCGGTGGAGGAACAATCTGGTCCCTCGGGGCGCCGCTGTCGAGCCAGTGATGCCGGTCACCGCGCCGCGCGGCCCGATGGGCGCATGATCCCTCCATGGTTTCGAGGAGTGACCGTGATGAGACGCTTGGGTGGGGCACTGATCTGGATGGGGCTGGCGCCGCTCGCCACCCAGCTTTGGCTGCTCTGGGACACCGGGCGCTGGAGCGCCTTCCCGATCGGCGACGCGTGGGCGGCGCTGGGCGGCGACCGGCCCTATTTCGGCTGGCGGTGGCTGGACGAGGCGGCGGCGGCGCTGCTCGGCGTCGAGGCGGCCGGGGCGGTGCTGGCGCTCGGCGGGACGATCGTGCTGGTACCCTTGCTTCGGCGCATGACGCGGCGCGTAGCCGCCATGCGTGGGAAGGGCAAGGAAGGCGAGTGGCGGCGCATCGACTTTCGCAGCGCGTCGTAGTATGGTCGAGGCGGGGCAAATCAAGTTGGGATTGGGGATGGCGCGCGAAGTCTTGTTGGTCGAGGATAATCCCGGCGACGCGATTCTCGTCCGGGCCTTGTTGTCCGGCGAGCGTGGGCGGGCTTTGGAGATCACCCATGTCGAGCGCCTGCGCGAAGCCGTGGCGCTGGTCAAGCAACGGGCCTACGACGTGGTCCTGCTCGATCTCTCGCTACCCGATTCGGATGGCCGCAAGACGCTGGACGGCATGTTGGCCGCGGCTCCCGAGCTGCCGGTGGTGGTCCTGACCGGCCATGACGACGACGAGGCCGGGCTGGCGGCGGTGCAGGCCGGCGCCCAGGACTACATCGTCAAGGGCAGCGCCGACGGCGCCCTGTTGCGCCGGGCCATCCATTACGCGCAGGAGCGCAAGCGCGCCGAGCTGACGATCCGCCGCCTCCATCGACAAAACGAACTGGTGCTGCGCTCGCTGGGCGAGGGGGTGGTCGGCTGCGACGGCCTGGGCGCGGTGACCTTCGCCAACGCGGCGGCGCTGGAATTGACCCGATTCGCCCATGACGACCTGATCGGCCGCGATCTCCACGACACCTTTCTGGCCTTCGCGGTCGACGGCAAGCCGCGCTCGCGCGCCGACGATCCGGTGCTGGCCACCCTGAGCGACGGCCGGGCGCGCAAAAGCGAGGGCGAGTTGGTCTGGCGCCGCGACGGCACCTCGTTCCCGGTCGATCTGATCATCACCCCGATGGGCGACGACGGCGTGCGCGCCGGGGCGGTGATGACCTTCCACGACATCACGGCGCGCCAGCGCGCCCACGGGGCGCTTAAAGACCAGCTTGAATTCCAGCAGCAGATTCTCGACGCCATTCCCGACGCGGTGTTCTACACCGACACGGGTGGCGCGCTGGTCGGCTGCAACCGGGCCTTCGAGGAACTGATCGGGCAGCCCAGGGCGGCCATGGTGGGCCAGGGCCTGTGGCTGCTGCTGCCCAGCGTCGCGGCCGACGAGTTCCTGATGGGCGCGCCCGGCCGGCAGACCGTCGAGATGACCGGCCGCCACGGCGGGACGCGCACGGTCGGCATCTCGCGCAGCCCCTATTCGACCGCCGACGGCATTCGCGCCGGGATGGTCGGAACGGTGTCGGCCTCGGTGCCCTAGCCCTGGGGCTAGCCGGACACAACCGCCGAGGTGACCGGCAGCAGCGCGATCTGAACGCGTCGACGCTCGGCCTCGCCGGGGCGATTCATGGCCTTGCGCCGACGATCCGGCCCGAAATACTTCTCGGTTCGGACGAAGGGCCTGGGCTTCAGCAGCACCCCGTTCATGGTCGCCCGCAGCGAATCGCCGGACACCGGCTTGACCATGAAGGCGTTGACGCCGGCATCGCGTGACGCGACGACCAGCCGATGTTCGGCCAAAGCCGAGAGCATCACCACCGGAATGGTCGGGTTCGGACTTTCGGTGGCGTTGCGGACCAAGCGCACGAAGTCCAGCCCGCTCAGCGGAATTATGTCCAGTTCGGTGATGATGAAATCGACCGGCATGCGCTGGAACATCTGGAAGCCTTCGACCGCGTCTCCGGCCTCGTGCATCGTCGAAACGCCCAGTCCGTTCAGCAATCCCCGCAGCAGGACCCGCATCGGACGGTTCGCCTCGATCACCAGGGCGGTCAGCCCGGTGAATGGTTTCTCTTTGTGCATGCGTTCGCCCCCCAAAGGCAATGGGGCCGAGTTATATCATCGAAAGGGATATTTCGTGACATTTTTGATTCAAACCACCCGGAAAGGCGGTTCTCGTCCGGCGAAAAAGGATTCGAGATTGTTGGTCGCGTCGAAGCCCATCCGCTCGCGAGTCTCGATGGTCGAGGTGCCGATGTGGGGCAACAGGTAGGCGTTGGGCAGGTCGAGATAGCGCTTGTCGAATTCGGGCTCGCCGTCGAACACGTCCAGCCCGGCGGCGGCCAGTCGGCCGTCCGCCAAGGCGGCGATCAGATCGTCGTCGACCACCAGATCGCCGCGCGCCGTGTTGACCAGGATGGCGCCGGGCGGCAGCCAGCCCAGGCTGGTGGCGTCGATCATGCCGCGCGTCTCGGGCGTCGAGGGGCAATGCAGCGACACCACGGGGCAGGCGGCGAACAGATTGGCCAGGGTCGGGTGGTGGATGGCGCCCTCGGCCATCGGCTCGGGCAGCGGGGTGCGCGAGTGGTAATGGATCTCCATGCCGAAGGCGCGCGCCCGCCGCGCCACCGCGCGTCCGATGCGGCCCAGCCCGACGATGCCCAGGCGCTTGCCGCCGATGTCGGTGCCCAGGGTCCCGACGGCGCTCCACCGCCGCCAGCGGCCCTCGCGCAACATAAGCTGGAATTCATGGGCGCGTCGGGCGGCGGCCAGGATCAGCAACATGGTGGCGTCGGCGGTGGCGTCGGTCACCGCCTCGGGGGTGTGGGTGACGACGATGCCGCGGCCGCGCGCCGCCGCCAGGTCGATGTGGTTGAAGCCCACCGAATAGGTCGAGACGATTCGCACGCTGGCCGGCAGCTTGGCGATCAAGTCCCCGTCCAGGCGCTCGGTCAGGCAGATCAGCAGCCCGTCGGCGCCCTGGGCGGCGGCCAGGATGTCGTCCGGCCCCATCTGCCGGTCGTCCGCGTTGAGGCGGGCCTCGAACAGCCGGCTTAAGCGCTCCTCGACCGCGTCGGGCAACTTGCGGGTGACCAGCACGGTGGGCTTGTCGGCCATGGCGCTTCTCCGTTCCGTTTCCAGAAGAGTCGGCCAAGCCGGGGGCGCTTGCAAGCCCGTGGCGGGTCGGCGGCCCGCGTGCTATCCAATCGGCATGGATTTCGATGGCGAATACCGTATCCCGGCGCCACCCGGCCAGGTCTGGCTGGCGCTCAACGATCCGGCCGTGCTGGCCGGCTGCATCCCCGGCTGCAAGACGCTGGAGCGGCGCGACGACGGCCGCTTTTCCGCCACCATCGAGGCCAAGGTGGGGCCGGTGCGGGCCACCTTCGCGGGCGGCGTCGAATTGGCCGATCTCGATCCGCCACACGCCTACACCCTGCGCGGCCAGGGCCAGGCCGGTCCGGCCGGCTTCGCCCGCGGCGAGGCGCGGGTCAGTTTGAGCGCCGATGGCGACGGCACCCTGCTGCGCTACACGGCGCGCGCCGAGATCGGCGGCAAATTGGCCACGGTGGGTAGCCGCTTGATCCAGGGCGTGGCGCGCAAGACCGCCGACGAGTTCTTCGAGGCCTTCGCCCGCGGCCAGGCGCCCGCCGCCCCGGCCGAGACCCCGCCGTGTTTTCCGTGGCTGGGGCCGGCGCTGTTCTTGCCGGTCTGTTGGCTGATATTCCTGTCATAAGACGGGCGTCCTTCCAGGGCTTTTCCCTTGACCACCGGGTGGGGCTCGATACAGTTGCCACCATAACGAGGTGGGGGGAGTGTCCGGCCTGATGAATGAGCCCGTGCCGACGCCGCGACCGCTCTCTCTGCTGGTTGCGGAAGACAACCTTGTCAATCGGAAGGTCATCGAAAAGCTGCTCGCCCGGTTCGGCCACGGCGTGATGGTCGTCGACGATGGCGCCGCCGCGGTCGCGGCGCTTGAAGCGCGCGCCTTCGACGCCGTGCTGCTGGATTTGCGGATGCCGGTGATGGACGGACTGGCCGCCGCCCGCGCCATTCGCGCCTTGCCCGATCGGGCGCGCGCCTCCGTCCCGCTGATCGCCCTGACCGGGTCGGTCGGCGACGAGGATGCCGAGGCGTGCCGCGCGGCGGGATTCGACGACGTGTCGCCCAAGCCGGTCGAAATCCTCAAGCTGATCGCCATGTTGGAGCGGCTGACCCGGACCGATGGCCCGGCGGTCCTCGATCGCGCGGCGATCGACCAGTTGCTCGAGGAGTTGGGGCCTGAGGATGTGGCGGAACTGGTCGAACTGTTCGTCCGTTCAAGCGCCCAGGTGGCCGAACGGCTGCTCGCCGCCGCCGCCGCGGGGGATGCCGGCGGGGTCGAACGCGCGGCCCACGAATTGAAAAGCGCCTCGGCCGGGCTTGGCCTGATGCGCTTGGCCGATTTGTGCTTCCAAGCCGAGATGGCGGGGCGGCAGGGGCGTATCGACGCCCAGGTGATCGATGCCTTCCGCGGCGCCCGTGACGAAGGCGCGGCCGCGCTGACCGGCTTGTTGGCTTGAGATTCGGGGGATCGAGATGAACGAGGCGACGGGGATCGACTGGGGGCGGCTGCGCGTGCTGCTGGCCGAGGACGAGAAATTCGCCCTCGGCATCGAGAAATTGGTGCTCAAGCAGTTGGGAATCGGCCTGGTGACCGTCGCGATGGATGGCGGCGAGGCGCTCAAGCTTCTGGACGGCGCGGCGGATTTCGATCTGGTCATCTCGGACTGGAACATGCCGTTCATCACCGGCATCGAATTGCTGCGCATCCTGCGCCAGAAGCGCTCGGACGTGCCCTTCATCATGGTCACCGGCAACACGGCCGTCGCCCAGGTCAAGGAGGCGCTCGGACAGGGCGTCGACGCCTATCTGGTCAAGCCCTTCTCGCCCGACCAGATGAAGCAGAAGATCATCAGCGTCCTGGGCAAGCGGCCGAAGACGTAATCAGTTCGCCAGCCGGAACAGCTGGTCCATGTGCGCGTTGACCAGCAACTGGGCCGGCTGGCCCTTGGCGCCGCGCAGCGTGATGCCGCCGCCCAATTCCTCGCGGATCAGCAGCAGCATGCCGATCCCCGCCGAGTCGATGAACTCGATCCCCGCCAAATCCAGGGTCAAGCCGCTGGTGCCGCCGCCTTGCTTGAGCTGCGCCACCAGCTCTTTGATCTTCGCGAAGTCCTTGTGCACGAAGCGGCCCTCCATGACCAGGATCGGCCCCTGCGATTCGCGGGTCAGTTTGTAATCCAAGGCCAAGGCCCCCTTTCCGACGACGTACCACCGCAGGCTATCATGTGATTGCAAAAAAGGCAGTCGTCTTTTATGCTAAATAGTTAAGCAGGGGGGCGGCGATGGCGGAACCGGAAAAGGTCCTGGAGCTGACGCGCGAGGTCTATGACGTCGCGAACGACAAGATCGCCTTGATCAAGAAGGTGACGCAGGCGACCAGGATTCTCGCGCTGAACGCCCTGATCGAATCGGCCAGGGCGGGCGAGTTGGGCCGCGGTTTCGCGGTGGTGGCCAACGAGGTGAAGGGGGTCTCGGATCGCATCAACGAAATCGCGGCCGAGCTTGAGGGCGAGTTGGCGGTGACCATCTCGGGGTTGATGCGTCTGGGCGAGGCGATGGTCAAGGACATGCGCGGCCAACGCCTGACCGATCTCGCCCTCAACATGATCGACGTCATCGATCGAAATCTTTACGAGCGCTCGTGCGACGTGCGCTGGTGGGCGACCGATTCGGCGGTGGTCGATTGCCTGGGCGTGGGCACCCCCGAGGCCCGCGAATGGGCCAGCAAGCGGCTGGGCG
Organism: Alphaproteobacteria bacterium; assembly: GCA_015232025.1. Classification (GTDB taxonomy): domain Bacteria; phylum Pseudomonadota; class Alphaproteobacteria; order Rhodospirillales; family Magnetospirillaceae; genus JADFZP01. The sequence continues at coordinate 5,681 of JADGAL010000067.1, read as the reverse complement.
TGATTCTCGCCTCCTATACCGTCTATCTCGATCTATGGATCGCCGACCGCGACGGCCGAGTGGTCGCCAACGGCCGGCCGCAACGCTTTCCCCGCGCCAAGGGGGCCGATGTCAGCCGGCAAAGCTGGTTCCGCGACGCCATGGCCACGCCCAGCGGCGCCGAATTCGCGGTGGCCGACGTGTCGGTCGAGCAGGCCCTCGAAGGCGCCCAGGTCGCCACCTACGCCACCGCCATCCGGGCCGGCGGCGACGAGCATGGCGAGCCGATGGGGGTCTTGGGCATCTTCTTCGACTGGGCGCCGCAGGCCCGCGCCGTGGTCGACAGCGTGCGCCTCAGCGACGAGGAACGGCCGCTGACCCGCTGCCTGCTGATCGACCACAATCACCGGGTCATCGCCGCCTCGGACGACAAGGGAATCCTTGTCGACACCTTCCCCATCGAGACCCAAGGCGCGACCGGCATCGCCACCACCAAGGACGGCGACCTGATCGGCTACGCCCTGACGCCGGGTTACGAGACCTATCAGGGCCTGGGCTGGTACGGGGTGATCGTGCAGAAGCAGAACCGCCAGATGCGGGAAGCGACGCGACTGGCGCTTCAGGAGGCGTGATCTCCGCGAGCCGTTACTCGGCGGCGGCGGGTTCCTCGACCACATGGCAGGAGCCATTGGCCACGTCGACATCGACGTGGCAAGCGACAAGTTCGGGCCGGATGGTCTTCCCTTCCCGGACCAACCGCACCAAGCCGAAGCGCGCCAGCGCCTGCAAGCTACGAGAGACATTCGACTGCGCTCGGCCGATACGCTCGGCCAGAGCCGACACGCTCCCCGGACGCTCCTGGGCGATGACCCGCAAGAGGTCCAGGTTGGCGGCGAGCAGCGGCAAAAGGCCGCGGTCGGGTTCCGGCGGCCGAGGAGACGGCGTCCGCTCACCCCGGACGACGCCACGCAGTTCCAATTCGAGGTCATTCAGCGTCTTCGACATCAGCAACCTCCCGGTCCCCAATCACAAGGTTCACTCTTGTCCCCTTTTCCGTCATGGCCGGGCTTGACCGATCAAGTCCGGGCATGACGGGGTGGGAGGTTGCCTGTATGCGGCGACGCGAATAATTCAATTATAGCGGTAACGGCACTGGGCGATCTCAAGAACTTGGTCGACGCCACTCCCACTGATTCTGTAAACAAGCCGGTGCTCTCCCGTAATCCGTCGAGACCACCAGCCTTTCAGATACTCCTTCAGCGGCTCTGGCTTGCCCAGCCCATTAAAAGGGTCGCGTTTCGTATCCTTTATAATCCTGTTGATCTTCTTCATGATGTCGGGGTCGTTCTTCTGCCAATAGAGATAGTCGTCCCACGACTCGTCAGACCAGATCAGCCTCACCTTTCGTCTTCGATCGGATCGCGCCCCGTCCCCCGCCCCGCATCAAGCGCGGCGATCGATTGCAGCAAGCGCGAGGCGTTCGCCGGACTCCGCAGCAGGTGCAGCGACTCCATCATGCCATTGTATTCCTCCTCGGAAATCACAACGACGGATCGCCCCTTCTGGCGGGTGACCGTCAAGGGAGTCGATGCGTCGCACACCTCGTCCATGTAGCTGGCCAGGTTCTGGCGAAACTCGGTGTAACCAACGTGCCCCATTCGACTCTCCCCGAGCAAAAACCGTACATATATGCGTACAGCCGGACACGCTTGTCAAGAAGGCGACGGCCTCAGTGAAACACCACCCGGTTCCGCCCGGTGCGCTTGGCCTCGTAAAGCGCCTCGTCGGCGCGGTTCAGCACGGTTTCGACGGTTTCGCCCTCGGCGTGGCGGGCGACGCCGATGCTCACCTGGATGGTGAAGGTTCCGCCCTTGCCATCCGCGACCGGGGTGGCGGCCAGTCTTAGGCGCAGGCGGTCGGCGGCGGCGATCGCTTCGTCCTTGTCGGTTTCGGGCAGCAAGAGGGTGAATTCCTCGCCGCCGAAGCGGCCCAGCACGTCGACGTCGCGCATCTCGTGGCGGCAGATATCGGCCACCATGCGCAGGGCGTCGTCGCCGACCGCATGGCCCCAGGTGTCGTTGACCTTCTTGAAGTGGTCGATGTCCAGCATCAGCAGCGACAGCGGCGTGCCGTAGCGTCGGCTGCGCAGGGCCTCGCGGTTGTAGGATTCGACGAACGAGCGGCGGTTCAGCATGCCGGTCAGCGCGTCGGTGGTGGCCAGCAGGTGAAGCTGCTCCTCCATCCGCTTGCGCTCGGTGATGTCCTCCTCGATGCCGACGAAATGGGTGATGCGGCCCTCGGCGTCGCGCACCGGCGAGATCGAGGCCGATTGCCAGACCTCGCTGCCGTCTTTGCGGCGGTTGAGGAACTCGCCGCGCCATTCATGGCCGGCGGCGATGGTCTTCCATAGCTCGTCATAGGCCTGGTCGCTGGTCTCGCCGGATTTGAGGAAGGACGGGTTGCGTCCGATCACCTCGTCCATCGACCAGCCGGTGACGGCGCAGAACTTCGGGTTCACATATTCGATGACGCCGTCGGTGCCGGTGATCACCACCGAGGACGGGCTTTGCTCGATGGCGCGGCGCAGCTTGCGCATGCTCTCCTCGGCCAGGCGACGCTCGGTGACGTCGTGGACGATGGAATGCAGCAACGGCCGCCCTTCGATGGTGACCGGGGCCGAATGCACCTCGACATCGCGCACCGCGCCCGAGGCCAGCCGGTGGCTGAAGAAGAAATGGGTGCGCTGCTGCTGGCGGGCCAGTTCGATCTCGCTGGCCATCTCGCGGTCGCTCAGCACGTTGATGTCGCTGATGTGCATGGTCTTCAGCCGCTCGGCTTCGTAGCCGTAGAACTGGACGGCCGCCTCGTTGGCGTCGACGATGGCGCCGTCCCAGGGGTCGATCAGGATCTGTACGGCGGTGCTGCCGGCGAAGATCTCGCGATAGCGGGCCTCGCTCGCTTCGAGTTGGACCTCGCGCGCCTTGATCTCGGTGATGTCGGTGCGGATGCCGACATGGCCGCCGTCCGAGGTGCGCCGCTCGCTGACCCGCAGCCAGCGGCCGTCGTTGAGATGCTCCTCGAAGGGTTCGCCCTGCTCGCGGTGGAACCGCAGGCGGCGTTCCAGCCAGCCGTCGTCGCCCAGCGCCTCGGCGTACAAGCCGGCGTCGACGCAGATGTGGAGGAACCGCTCGAACGAGATGCCCGGTTCCAGATGGTGGGCGACGGGGGCGTGCATGTCGCGGTATTTGCGATTGCACAGCACCATGCGGTCGTCGGAATCCCACAGGGCGAAGCCCTCGGAGATCGACTCGATGGCGTCGATCAGGCGGTTCTGGGCGGCGTCGGCCTGCTCCTTGGCGAAGCGCAACTCGTCCTGGGCGCGACGCCGCTGGGTGACGTCCGAGAACACCACCACGGCGCCTTCGACGCCCTCGTCGCCGAACGGCGAGACCACGTATTCGACCGGGAACCAGGTGCCGTCCTTGCGCCAGAACACGTCGTCGTCGACGCGGCGCTCCTCGCCATCGGCCAGCGAGCGCAGGATCGGGCTGGCCAGGTCGCCCCAAGGGGCGCCGTCCCGCCGCGTGTGGTGCATCAGCCCGTGCTGGGCGCGGCCGATCAATTCGTGGCGGCCATAGCCGCTCAGCTCCTCGGCCTCGCGGTTGACGAAGGTCACCTTGCCGGCGACGTCCAGGCCGAAGATGCCCTGGCCGGCGCTGTCGAGGATGATCCGCAGGCGGCGGCTCAACTCGGACTGGCGGCGCTCGGCGGCCTTCAAATCGGTGATGTCGGTGTAGGTGGCGACGAAGCCGCCATTCGGCATCGGCCCGCCCGAGACGTCGAGGATGCGGCCGTCGGGGGTGTGCCGCTCGTAGCGATAGGTCGCGCCGCCGCGCGCCTGCTCGAGATGGGCGGCGACCAGCGCGTCGGGCTCGCCGGGGCCGTAATCGCCACGCAAGGCGCTGTGCCGCACGAAGGCTTCCAGCGAGGTGCCCAACTGGCCCAGATGGGGCGGATAGTCCAGCATGCGCAGATAGCGCTCGTTCCAGGCGGCCAGCCGCAGCGAGTGGTCGAACAGCGCGAAGCCCTGATGGATGTTGTCCAGAATGCCGTTCAGCAGGGCCGCTTGGACGGGCGGCGAAGCGGCGCCGATGTCGTTCATCAACTGGTCCTCCGGCACTCTTTGGGGGGGCTTCGGCCGTCCGCCGACTATGCCATAGAAATCCCGGCCGCGCTCCGCTACTTGTTGCCCCGGACAGGAGACGCATGATGAGCGGCACGCCCACCTACGCCTTGCCCGGCACCTTCCTGGGCACCCTTTCGACGGATCGCGCGGCCCGCTTCTGCGTGGCCGGAATCCCCTTCGACCTGGGCACCACCAACCGGGCCGGGGCGCGCGGCGGGCCGGCGGCGATCCGCCAAGCCAGCCGCATGCTGGTCGACGGCGAGAATCCGACCCACTGGCGCGACCCCAAGGCCTTGGGCCTCGCCGACATCGGCGATTTCGCGCTGAAGCTGGGCGACATCGAAGGCTCGCTGGCGCTGATCGAAGCCCAGGCGGCCGGCCTGTCCCACCTGATCGCGCTGGGCGGCGACCATACCGTGACGCTGCCCCTGCTGCGCGCCTTGGCGAAGCGCCACGGGCCGCTGTCGCTGATCCATTTCGACGCCCATGTCGACACCTGGCCCGACTGCTTCGGCCAGACGTTCGGCCATGGCTCGGTGTTCCGCCGGGCGATCGAGGAGGGGCTGGTCGAGCCCCGCCGCATGGTTCAGATCGGCATCCGCTCGCCGGTCGAGAAGGAGGTCTGGGACTGGACGCTGGGGCGGGGGGTTCGCATCCTCGAGGCCGAGCGGGTCCATCAGGACGGCCCCGCCGCCATCGCCGGCCAAATCCGCGAGGCGGTGGCCGGCGGGCCGGTCTATCTGTCCTTCGACATCGACGCGCTCGATCCGGCCTTCGCGCCCGGCACCGGCACGCCCGAGATCGGCGGCCTCGCCACTTGGCAGGCGGTGTCGATCCTGCGCCGTTTGGGCGGGCTGCCCTTGGTCGGCATGGACGTGGTCGAGGTTGCGCCGGCCTACGACCACGCCGAAATCACCGCCTTGGCGGCGGCCAGCGTGGCCTGGGAATATCTGAGTCTCCAGCCGGACCGGGCTTGATGAAGCGCGCCGCCCCCGCGAGGTGCGCCGTCATGCCAAGGATGCGTCCCAAGCCAAGCGGCGTGATCGAGGTGGTGCTCGCCCGCCGCCCCGCCGAGCCGCTGCATTGCCTGCGGCCGGCGGTGTTCGCCGAGGCGGCGCGCCGCTTCGTCGCCGGCTTCCCCGGCGAGGTGCTGTACGCGGTGAAGTGCAATCCGCAAGAGGCGGTGCTGAAGGCCTTGCGAGCCGGCGGAATCCGCCGCTTCGACGCCGCCTCGTTGCCCGAGGTGCAGCTCATCCATCGGCTGTTTCCCCATGATTCGGTGCATTTCATGCACCCCGTCAAGCCGCGCTCGGCGATCCGCGCCGCGTTCCACCAGCATGGGGTGCGCGACTTCGCGCTCGATTCGAGCGAGGAACTGGCCAAAATCCTCGCCGAGACGCAAGCGGCCGGCGGTTTGGGCCTGCTGGTCCGCCTGGCGCTGCCGGCCGGCGGGGCGGCGCGCTGGGACTTGTCGGGCAAGTTCGGCGCCCAGCCCGCCCAGGCGGCGGCCCTGCTG
>JADGAL010000066.1 GCA_015232025.1 Alphaproteobacteria bacterium | reverse complement strand
CGCCTGCTGCACCACGCCATCGTCGTGCAGATAGAAGGCGCCAGCTACCGCATGCGCAAGCACGCCGGCCTGGTGCCCGAGAACGCCCTCACCAGGCCGTCCGCCGGACCAGGGGCAACGCCGCTCCAACGACGCGGCCGGCCGCCGAAAAACAGGACGCCAGATCACGCTCCCGGCTGATCCCCGGACCAGACTACCTGGGGAATTTTGCTCCGGCGCTTTTGGGGAAATTTCATTCGCCATTGACAGCTGCGGACCAGCCCGGCCGCGGGTGCCCTCCGGTTCGGCGAACCAGCCGGAAATCGTGGGGCGAACTGGTCGCGCGGTGGCGATCAGGTGGATGTGCCAAGTGCGCGCGTCCTCGTCCGGCCGATGAACGACCGCACGCGCTTTGTGCCCGCGCCCTGCGAGCGCGGATGCCAAGTCCTCGGCAACGCGCTGTCGTTCGACGTCATCGAGATCGAACGACAACTCGACGACACCGGTAATTCCGACTATTCCGTTCGCGCGTCGCGTGCCGCCCTCGATGGCCCTCAAGGCCGCCTGCATATCGGCGTGAGGCGTGCCGCCAGCGCTCTCGACGTCTTCGTGCCGATCCGCATAACTTGCCATTCGATCGGCGTAGTCGAGGGCATCGAGCGCGGTCCCCGGTGCGACGGTTGCGAGATGAATATGGATGGTTCGCGTAGCCCTGCCGAACGACTGGCCCCTCCGTTCGAGGGAGGCACGGAGCGGTCGATCGTCCCAATTCACCAGTCTTAACCCCCATAGGACATTCCCATTAGCCAAATTATGAATTAGCACGTAATTACTAATTTGGCTAATGGGAATGTCCAAAGGACCTCGACGAGGAGATCGGCTGCCTCCCGCGGGCCGACGAATCTTCGCCTGGGGGTCTCCGAGGCGGGGGCGGCCTCAGCTGAATGCACGCAGGCCATTTTCCGTCAATTCGCGACCGAAAGCGGTCGGCAATCTCATTAAGCCGCACAGCGAATGCGCCGAGGTTCGGCAGTGCTGGAGCGCATGTCCATCACGGGATCATTATTGACCAGTCGCGGTCGGTACCGATACTGACCGGAAATGGTCGAGAGAAGGGGGCAGGGATGCATTTCAGGGGAAAGGGTCGATCCGTCCTGCCGAGACCGCCTTCGCCTGCGGGTCTCCGAGGCGGGGGCGGCCTCAGCAGGACGCATGCAGACCATTGGCCGTCAATTCGCGACCGAAAACGGTCGGCAAGTTCATGAAGCCGCACCGCGAAAGCGCCGAGGTTCGCCGGTGCTGGAGCGCATGTCCATCACTGGATCATTATTGACCAATCGCGGTCGGTACATATACTGACCGGAAATGGTCGAGAAAAGGAGGCAGGGATGCATTTCAGGGAAAAGGGTCGATCCGTCCTGCTCATCCGAACGACTTATGATAGGGCCATGAGAAAGGCTTCGTCGAAGACGGTGGCGCGGCTGGACGCGGCGAGTCCCACTCTTGAGGGACTCGATCGCAAGAGCTTCACGGCACGAGAGTGGCGACAAGTGATCGACTGGGTCGATGCGCGGCGGCAAAAGCTTGAGATCGAGTCCACCCTGGAATTCCTCGCGACTCTGGCGACGAAAGCAGTTGTGGCTGGGTGGGCTCTCCGCATTCGCCGTGTTCAGATCACCGCCGAGGAGGCGACGCGCATCAAGTTGGCCGTGCGGCGGTTCGCCAAGGACCTGTCCGCCGCGATGGAACTCGCCCCGCCGGCGGAGGTCACCGACGCATCGCCGGTTCTCGAAGACACGGAGGCTCCACCGGTGGCGGAAGAGGCTCCACCGGTGGCGAGCGACGAGTCCAACGACGTCGCGAACCCACAATCATCCCCACCCCTCAAAATTAACTTCGGTGCCCCACCCGGCAGCGGACTCACCAATCGCCTTCGCCAAGCCGGGTTTGATTTCGATAAGCCGAACCGTACTTGGTATGGAACAGAGCTGTCGCTCGAACTCAGGAAAGCCGTCGAGGATGCGGGTGGCAAAGTCGGCGCCGCCGGCTGACGGAGCGTACCGCTTTCCGAGTATCTGTAGGGACGCGGCCGAATTTTCGATTCCTCGGTGACACCAATAAAACTTTCGGTTAGCGTAAGCGCGAATATTTTCGCGGTGACGCCATGCAAATTCCAGCTCCCCAAGCGACCAAGATGGACCTACGGTTGGCGAACCTCTTGGAGCGCGACCGATTCGGCGAGCGATGGGCATATCATCCCCTGCGGAAGGGCGATGACGGGCTTTGGGAAATCGACGTCGGCGGCCTCGGTCTGCCGGATGGCTCCTACGAGTATGAGTTCATTCTGGACGATGACCACGGCACCCCTGTGGCGGATCCGTTCGCACGGGAGATCACGCGCTTCGCCGGCTATCGAGGCATCTTTCACATTCGGGGCGGTGTCGTGTGGGTTCCGCCCTTCGACTGGACGGGCGAGTTGCCCGACGGCCAAACCTTGCCGGAGAACAACCGGCTGGTCGTCTACGAGATGCCGTTGCGTTGGATGGACGGTGACGCGGCGCGGCAGGTCGGGCTGGGCACCTTCGAACGCGTGATCTTCGAGCACCTCGACACCATCGCCAAGGCGGGCGTCAACTGCATAGAGCTGCTGCCCGTTCACGATTCCGCGGACACCCTGAACTGGGGCTATGGGTCGCGCTTCTTCTTCGCGCCGGACATCGACATGGGCGTGCCGGTCGACCTGAAGCTCCTGGTCAAACGCTGCCACCAGCGGGGGATCCGGGTCATACTCGACGTGGTGATGAATCATGCCCGCGAGTGCCCGCTGCAGCGGCTGGCGAAGCACCGCTACTTCATCGAGAAGGGCGAGGAGGGACGCGACTCCGACTATGGCGGCAAGATGTTCCGCTACCGCGAGCCGGTCGACGGCCGGCACTGGGCGCGCCAGTTCCACTTCGACATCGCGCGCTTCTGGATTGACGAATATCACGTCGACGGCTTCCGTATCGACGAGTTCAAGGGGATCGACAACTGGCAATTCATCCAGCAATTCCGTGACCACGCCTGGTCGGCGTTCCGGGAACGCTTTCCCGACCGGCCGTTCATCGTGATCGCGGAGGATTCCTGGTGCCGAACCGCGGTCGTGCATGACGACCGGCACAACCCGGACGGTCGCAGGGTGGCGGACGCCATCTGGAATTTCGGCGCCCGCGACGAGTTCCGGCGCTTGCTGCTCAACGAGATGCATACCCAGCCCGGCCAGCCATCCCGCACCGAACGCATCGTGGCGCTCGTCGCGGGATCGCGGCGATGGGACGACTGGAGCAAGCGGTTCGATGGCGGCTTCGCCGACATGGCCCAGTCGATCACCTATCTGACGTCACACGACGTTGAACAAGACGGCGAGCGCCGCCTGATGAACCATGTCCTGTCATCGCTTCTGCGCTATTTCGGTCACGGCGATGGGGGGGTCGCGCAGGTGCGCGGCATCGCCACGGACCTCGCGAGTGATGCGCCGCGGACGCCGCCGGCCATTCGAGACCTCTATCACCAAGCGCTTGAGCGCGTTCGTAGCGGTCATGCGCTGCTTCTGACTTCGTTCGGCATTCCCATGCTGCTCGCCGGCGAGGAGTTCGGTGACCTGCACGACACCGACCACCATGAGTGGCAGTTCAAGATGTCCGACCCGGTGGACTGGCATCGCAGACGCCATCCGGGGCACGGCGCGCTCGCCGATGCCGTGGCGGACCTGGTCCAACTGCGCACCGGTCATCCCGCCCTGCATCGGAACGAGGTCGCGTTCCTTCACGTCCACCCGACCCTCGACCAGAACGATGGTCGTCGCGTGTTCGCCTATTGCCGCACCGGGGGGCGACCCCTGGGTGATGGTGGCCAAGTGGTCGTCGTGGCGAATTGCGGCCCCGACGCCTACTCGAACTATACCATCCCCTGGCCATGGACCGGCGCCAGTGCCGAGCGGGGCCGGAGTCCGGTCACCAGCACCTTCTTCCAGAAAGGCGGCGCCTCGGTCACCCTGACGCTCGCGCCGTTCGAGGTGCGGGTTTTCGAGACTTATTAGGCAGGCGAAGCGTCCCAGGCGTCGGCGTCTCCGGGCAGGAACAGGCCAAGGCCGTAGAACTGATTGAAACCGAGCGCCACGGGGCGGCGGATCGGTTCGGGGAAGGTCAGGGTCCAGAAGCCGCCCCGCCGATCTGGGGGACGGTTGTCCTGATCGGGGCGCAGCCAGGCGAACGAGCCGGCGGTTCGGGTCGCCATGTCGGGCGAGGGCGTCGCGGCCGAGGGGGGCGGAAGCGCGGCATCCCGACACAGGCGGGACAGGGTGCGCAGCGGCGGGTTCTTCCAATGGATCGGGCAGACGCAAGGCGTGAGCGACTCCCAACGACGGGAGGGACGGATCAGACTGCCCAGCGGCTCGTCGCGTTGGGCCACCCAGGTCTCGACCACTTGCCACTCGCCGAACGAGCCGGCCCACAGGCGGCGCAGCGACGTGGCGATTCGCAGGTCGACATTGTCGAAACCACCCGCGCGGTACAGCAGCACATGGTCGATGCGGCCGTCCCGGTCGGCGTCCTCGGGCAGGAAGAAGATGCGGTCTCCGCCTTCGCCATGCCCCGAGAGTGTGCCGGGGATGGCGTCGCGCCCGCCGATCCCGGCGGCGTGGCTCATCAATGCCCGCCGCACCAGATCGCCGACCAGCACCGCCCCGCTCAACGCCGGCAGGTTGTGTCCGGCCAAGCGCCAGCGGGCCGCGACGTAGGGTGAGCGAGATCCATCCATGGCCGTCCATTCTACCACCGGTGACCTGAAAAAAGGCTGTAATCGCTTGCCGAGCCATACTGCGGAAGGCATTCTCGAAAGGAAATACACGTTCGAGGCATTCATGACCGACGCATGTGGAAAGGTGTTCATAAGCTACAAGCGAGAGCGGCAAGACGAGATCGCCGAGTTGGTGCGGGTGCTGCACGAACATGGCGTCCCGACGTGGCGAGACGTCGACGATCTGGGCAACGGGCAGACCGAGGCGGAGATCGACAGGGTCATGATGGACGAGGGCGCGACGTGCGGGGCGGTGTTCTGGGCGTCGCCCGAGGTCGAGCATTCGCCCGTCATCCGCCGCATCGAGCTGCGTGGGGCCGCCGCGCGATATGGGCGCGCCAACGGCTTCGACCTGCTGCTGGTGCCCGCCGGCGGGTCCTCTTACGCCGAGGCGGCCGAGGCATTGGGCCAGTACGCCGGCATTCATGACCTTCGCACCTTCAATCACGCCACCCCGACGTCCAATCCGGCCTCGCCGGAGGATTTGGTGGCGGTCGCCGCGCGAGTCTCGAGGGCGCGGTTGAAAGCGATCCACAAGCAGTTGGCCCCCGGCGAACCATTGCGCATCCATTTGTCGACGCGGGACGACGCGGCGCCCGTCGACGCGGCGCTGCATCTGAATTGGCACCATCACTTCAAGACCAGCGCCCAGTCGCGTCAAGCGTCGCCCGACGCCTGGGACCGCCTGCTGGGCGCGCTCGCGCGAACGACCGCGGCGATCCGCCGGGAGATGCCGGGGCGCGCGATTCTTGCTTCGGGCAATGCCGCCTTGCCCGCCACCGTGGCGCTTGGAGCCAGTTTACCGACCACCGCGGGGACCACGTTGTCCTGGATTCAAAGGTTCCCCGAGGGACAAGAAGAGACATGGAGTCACTCCATCGGCGCGGCGGAGTCGGGATTCGTTACGACCGAGGCGGCCAGCGAGCCGAGCGGTACGGAGGCGGCGGTCCTGGTCTCGGTGACCGGCGATGTGCAGCGGAGATGGCGCGAGCGCCCCCTTCCCAATTTTCGGGTCGCCATGCATGTCTCGGCGCCGGAGCCGTCGCCCAAGGTGAGCCTGTCTGCCCCGCAGGCCGCGGACGTCGCCAAAATGGTCGAAGTCGCGATCCGCAGGGCGCGAGATCATTACGGGGCGGTCGGGCGATTGCACCTCTTCCTTGCGGTGCCGGACGGATTGTCTATGCTGATCGGACAAAAGCTGAACACGGTGACCGAGGTGCAGACCTACGAATTCATCGATGGTTACAGTCCCGCGGCCCTGGTGCATCCGTCTTGACCGCCCCTTGGACCATCGCCTTCGAAGCGCGCGGCATCCAGTCCTGGATCGTCGGCGCCGGGCGCTTGCTCGATCTGGCCGGTGGCTCGGACGTGATCGAAGACCTGTGCGGTTCCACTCTCGACGAAATTCTGCGCGCCTTGGAAATTCCCAAGGCGGCCGTCCTGGTCCGCGGAGCGGGGCGGTTCCGGCTCGAGGTCGAGCAAGGCCCAGCGGCCGACCGTTTTTTCCGCCTTTGGCCACTGGTGGTCGCCGAGGCCGCGCCCGATCTGCGCTTTTCCTTCGACCGGTTGGCGGATGGCGGCGAGGCCGCGGTGGCTCGCCGCTTCGCCGCCGCCGCCCCACCCGCGCCGACCTTGCCGGCTCCCACCCCGTTTTGTCTCGTCGCTCAACGCACGGGCGGGCCGGCGATCAAAATCGGGCGCAAGGAACTCGACGAGGATGAAAAAGAGGCCGAAGACGCCGGGACGGTCCGGCGGCGGCTCCGCAATGGTGACATACTGGCCGAGCGATTCGGCCTCGACCAAGCCAGCGTCACCGACGTGGAGAAGTTGGCCCGCAACGGCGGCAACGGTTATGTCGGCTTGGTCCACGCCGATGGAAACGGGATTGGACGGATGTTCGCGGCCAGCGCGGATGTCAGAAGGCTGTCGCGACGTCTTGGCGAGGCCACCCAGGCGGCGGCCAGGGAGGCGATGCGGGAGACCGGACAGGTGTCGGCGCGGCCGATCGTTCTGGGCGGCGACGACATGACGGTGCTGCTGCCGGCCGGCGCGGCGGTGCCGTTCGCCGCGCGCTTCTTGCGGCATTTCCGAGCGGGCATGAACGACGAATGTACGGCCAGCGCCGGCATCGCCATCGTTCCCTTCCACTACCCGTTCGGCGACGCCCTGCATTTGGCGGAAAGCCTGTGCCGGTGGGTCAAGGAACGAACCGACGGGACTGGTTCGGCTTTGGCCTTTTTCCGCGCCACCACCACCATCGCCCTCGACTACCCGTCGGTCCTGAAACAGGAGTTGGACAAGGTTCATGAGGGCGAGCGGCGGCGCCTGACCCTGGGACCCTATGCCGTCGACGAGACGACGGATTTGCCCGCGATCGACAAGATCGAGGCCTTGCGCGACGCCTTGGCGGAACTGCCGCGCGGCGCGTGGCGGGAATTGGCGGCGGCCTGCCACGAGTCGGGCGACGGCGCGCACCGCCGGGTCAAGCGGTTGCTCGAGGTGGCCGAGGATCGCGACGACACCCGCCGGGCGGCCGAGCGGTTGCGCGGCGCCCTGGATGCCCTGGGGTGCTGGCGCGAACGCCCGGGATTTCGCCTGATCGACGGGATCTGGGTCACACCGATCCTCGATGTCGAAGCCCTGTCCTCGGCGGGGCGCGCCCAGGGAGGCGGGACATGACGGCCGGCTGTCTGCTGCGCTTCGAGCTTCGCAACTGGTGGCATGCCGGAACCGGCAAGGGCGTTCGCGGCCATGTCGACGCCTCGCCCGTCCGGTCGCCCGAGGGTCTTCCGTATCTGCCCGGACGCACCGTGCGGGGCTTGGTGCGCGAGGCGTTGACCCTGACATCCTCGCTTCAACCCGAGTTGGTGCCGGCCCAGGCGCCATTCTGGTTCTGCGGCCGGGGGATGGGCGACGACGACCGCGTCGCGCCCGGCCGCAGCCGCTACCTCACCGAGCCGGGCCATGCCCGCTTCCACGACGCCACCATGCCGCGGGAATGGCGGCGCTGGTCGGCGCGCCAGCCCGAAATGATCGAACACATGTACGAGGTTCTCAGCGCCACCGCGATCGCCGAAAGCGGCTTGGCTCGCGGGCAAACCTTGCGCAGCATCGAGGTGGCGCCGCCATTGGAGCTGTGGGCGCGGGTGCGGATCGAGGAACCGCCCGACTGGTCTTGGCGCCAGGCGCTGGAATGGTCGGTGCCCTTGATCCGCGGCCTGGGCAGTGGCCGCAACCGCGGATTGGGCCGCGTGGTGGTCTCGGTGCATGACCTCGACGAGGGGGGCGGGACATGACCGGGTTCATTCCCGAACGGGTTCTTTTGCGACTCGATCTGCTGGAAGACACCATCGCTTCGGCCAGCAATGCCACCGCCGGCCAGCATGCCTGCCTAAGCCTGCTGCGCGGGACGCTTCTGCTTGGCGTCGCGGCGCGGGGCTATGCCGGATTCGGCGAGGCCGCTTGGGACGTGTTCCATGCCGGGAGCGTCCGCTTCGGCAACGCCTACCCCATCCTGGACGGAACCATGACGGTCCCGGTTCCGGCCTCGTGGTACGGGCGCAAGAATGCCCCCGATCTGCGGGACGCCCGCGATCTCAGCCGCGAGACGCCCGCAAAGGGGGAACGGCTCGCCCGCATCGGCGACAAGTGGATCGCCGACGATGGTGGCTTCGGCACGCCGGTCCAGGTCTATCGCCGCAAGACCGCCATCGACCGGGTCAACGGGCGCGCGCGCGAATCCGCGCTGTTCGGCTATGTCGCCCTGGCCGCCGGCCAGTCCTTCTGGAGCGAAATCCTATTTGCGCCCACACTGGCCGACGAGGCGCGAAGGCGCGTGCTGGACCAGATGACCGCCGACACGGTCTTCCTGGGGCGTTCGCGCGGGGCCGAGTTCGGAGAAACGCGCATCTCCGTCGTCAAAGACCTGGCGCCGCCGCTTCCCCCCGGTGGCGGCGTGGTCGAGGCGGGCCGCGAGCGCGTGCGCCTCTATCTTTTGTCCGACGTGGCGATGATCGACGACGCCACCGGTCTGCCCGCCCATACGCCGCGCCCGGAACAATTCGGGCTGCCGGCCGAGTGGGAACTGGACGACGAACGCACCTTCCTGCATCGCGGCGCGTGGTCGCCGTTCAACGCGTTTCGCCGCAGCTTCGACCCCGAACGCCAGGTGTGGCGGCTGGGCGGCGTGGTGACCTTCACGGGGCGCGCCCTGACCCGCGACGAGGCGCGAGACTGCATGGATTCGCTGGCCGATGGCGTCGGGCTTTATCGCCATGACGGGCTTGGACGCGTGGTGGCCGAGCCGTGGTGCCTCGAACGAATTCCGCGGCCGGCGGCGCTTGCCGTCGCGGCCCCGGCGAGCGCCGTCGTTCCGGCGGAGCGTCCATCGGGAACGCTGATCACCTGGTTGGAACGGCGTCACGACGAGCGGCGCCTGACCATCGACGCGGAACGCCTGGCCGCCGGTTTCGAGGAGGCCCTGATCGCGTTGTACCGGCGCCTGTGGCGCGAGGCCGATCAGGCGGGGCGTCGGCGCGCCGACATCACGCCCAGCCGCGCCCAATGGGGCGGGGTGCGCGACATCGCCGCCGGAACGGAACCGGCGCGGCTGGACCATGCCCTGTTCGACGGCGAAGAAGGCTATTGCGCCAGCGGGGTCGGCGGCCGGTCGTGGCGCAGCGCCTATCCGTGGAATCCACTGACCCGCGCCATCGGACAGCCGACCAGTTGCGCCGACCTGTTGCGGAGTCTGGTCGGGTGCCGTGATCTGGGACCCGAATTGAATCGGTTGCTGCCGAGCGCGCCCGACCTGCGTCCTCGTCTGGCGCGGCTGGCCTTGGCGTCGCTGGCCGACCGCATGCCACGCCGGATCGCCGCGCTGGAACGGGAGATGCGGACATGACGCGCGATCTGTCCGCGCTCGCCTGGCGGCACCTGGCCCGAGTCACCATCGCGTTCCGCACGCCCTTCGTCGTGCGTTCGGGGCGCGGCGAGATCGGGGTCGACAGCGTATTCGTGCGCGACGCCAACGGATTTCCCGCCTTGCCGGGAAGCTCGATCGCGGGCGTGCTGCGCGCCGCCTGCCAAAGCGCTTGGGGCAAACCCTTCACCGAAGACTTGTTCGGGTCGGAGGAGGGCGCGTCCCGTCTCGTGGTGGGTTGGGGCTGCGTCCACGACGCCGACGATCGCCCGGTCGAAGGCCTGCGCGATGGCGACGATCCGGTGCTGGCGGCGGCGCGTCGAGGCGTGCGCCGCGACCATGTCGGCCTGGATCACCGGGGCACCGCGCAGGAACGTCGCAAGTTCGACGAGCGGATCGTCGGTGTGGGGCATCGCTTCACCTTCGAGTTGGTCCTGTCAAGCGCCAGCGGGAGCGACGACGGATTCGACCGCCTGCTGGGGTTGTTGGGCTCGGGCGAACTGCGCCTGGGGGCCGGCGGCCGGCGGGGCTTCGGCGCGTTCGAGTTGGCGCGCCTGCGCCAGCGGTCCTTCGATCTGAAGCGTCGCGAGGACTTCCTGGCCTATCACGGTCTGACCGCCGATCTCGGCGCGGGTGATCTGGACGATCGCGGCCCACCCGAGGCGCCGACCCCGAAGCGGGTGGTGGTGACGCTGCGCAACCTTCGGCCGGTCGATCGCTGGATGTTCGGCGGCGGCACCGCGTCGGGCGACGAGGACATGGCCCCGGTGACCGAGCCCATGATCATCTGGAAGGACGGGCGCGGCCACGTCTCGGACGACCCGGTCATCTATCTGCCCGCCTCGGGAATCAAGGGCGCCCTGCGTCAGAGGGTGGCTTGGCACTTCAACCTTCGGGCCGGCCGTCGTTCCGACTCGGTGGCGGCGCTCGGCGAGATCCTCTCCGACAACCCGGCCCGAACGGCCCTGTTCGGCGAGATGGCCAGCCGGGATGGAGGACGGCCGGGACGGCTGCTGTTCGACGACGTCTTCATTCTGGCCGCGCCGGCCGCGCAGATCGATTGGCACGTCTCGCTGGACCGGTTCCATGGCGGCGCGCGGGCCGGCCTGTTGTTCTCGGAACGGGTTCTGGTCGGGGGCGGCGGCACCGATTGCCGCATCGCCATCGATCCCGACGAGACCCTGGACGCGCCGACGCGCCGCGCCTTGGCCGCCGCGCTCGACGACGTGCGACGTGGCCGCGTGCTGTTCGGCGGCGGCACCGGCCGAGGCAATGGCGCCTTCATCTGCGACGCGGTGGAATGGAGCGACGGCGGGCGATGGTTGGAAGCGGGGTCGACATGAGCACGGCCATCGACGATCTGAAAATCCTGCAGGCGCTGCGTTACGGTAAGGACTGGAGCGCCGGCCACATCGTCACGGCGGCCTGCAAAGTGGACGGCTGGGCGGCTCTGTCCGCCGCGATCCGCGATTTCGACGCCAGCTCCGGCTGGGCCTGCACCGCCGACCGCGTTCTGGCCCTGGTCGACGCGCGCGGCTGGATCGGCACCGATGCCCGCGGGCGCGAGGTGCCCTGGGACGGCGATCCGGCGATGCGCCTGCTTTCAGCCGATCTGGCGCGGCGCGGCGCCAGTCTGGCGATCCGCCATCTTGGCGGCCAGCGCTGGCATTTGGTCCGCAGCGAGGAGGGACGAGGCGACGACCATCTGATCCGCGAGGTCACCCATCTGTCGACACTGAAAGGGTGGACCTTGCGATGGGCGGTCGCTTGGCACCTCGATGGCGTCGTCTGGCGGCAGGGCGCCGTGCTGTTCCAAGGCTTCAAGGAGGTGCGGCAATGACCGCGTTGACGGCCCCTTACGCCTTCGTTCCCCTCAATCACAAGGTCTTTCTGCCCGATTGGGCCGAGAGGGTATCCTTCGAAGTGCCGATGCCCGGAGCCATCTCGGGAAGCTTCGAGGTGGTGATCGAAGCGGAAACGCCGCTGATGATCGGCGCCGGCTCGGAAATGCCCTGGGGCGAGAACGGCCCCAAGCGCAAGCTGCCCTATCTGCTGGACGGAAAGCCGGCGATTCCGGGCAGCAGCCTGCGGGGCATGCTGCGCAACGTTCTGGAGATCGCCGCCCTGGGCAAGATCGGCCCGCGCATCGACGACCGCCGCCATGCCATGCGCGACCTTCACAACGCCCGTGACTATCTGCGCCACATGACCGAGATGTTCCGTCCGCTGTCGCGGGCGGGCTGGCTTTCGCTGGATCTCGCCAGCGGCGAATGGCGTCTCAACCCCTGCGAATGGTCGCTGGTGCCGCAGACCGAGTTGGAAACCCTGCACCGCCGTCTGAAGCCGGGCGGACGCCAACCGCGTCTGGGCGATCGGCAGCAGGCTTGCCGCAAATACGAGAGCTGGTCGGCGCCGTTGACGGTTTCCTTTCAGCCCGGCCCGGTGAGCGCCGAGGGCGGATTCGCGCGAGGGCGCCTGCTGTCGCGGGCCGGCGCCCTGGGCTGCGGCCCGACGAGCGGCACCATCGTCTTCACCGGTCAGCCGCAAAACCGCGACAGCAAGAATGCGAAGGCGACCGAATTCATTTTTCACGGCGAGGCGGCGGCAAGTCTCACCATCCCCGCCGAGCTGCGCGACGCTTTCGAGTTCGTTCATCGCGATCCGAACAATGGCACGCCCAACGAAGACTGGGCGCGCTGGCGCCGAATTCTGCACCTGCCGAAAGGGCGCGTGCCGGTGTTCTGGTTGGCCGACGCGAGCGGCGCGCCCAAGGCGCTTGGACTGGCCATGATGTTCCGCCTGGCGGGCCGCTCGACCCGCGCCTTCGCCAGGGCGGCGTCCGATGATCACCTGTCCGAAAAGCCCGATCTCGCCGAGACCGTGTTCGGCTGGGTGCGCGAGGAAAAGGGCAAGGAAGGCCAAGCCCTGCGAGGGCGGGTCCACATATCGCCGGCCCGGATCGAGGCCGGCGGACAGACCGAACCGGAGGTTCGCGCCGCTCTGCTCGCGCCCAAACCACAATTCCACCCGGCCTATGTCGGTCAACGCCATATCGAGAAGGGCTCAAACCCGCCGCGCGTGATGACCACCTCCTACGAGTCGGACGGCAAGGACCGCCCCACCCCGGCCTACACGACCTGGATGTCGGAAGATGGGGTTCTGCGCGGCTGGAAGCGCTACCCGGTGACCGGAACGGCTCGGGCCGCACCGGCCCCAAGCCTGGGCCGCGCGCATGAAGCGGCGGTCAGCGAAAGGATCTTCACCGTGTTCAGCCCGTTGCGGGCGGGTACCCGGTTCCGCGCCCGGGTTCTGGTCCACAATCTGCTGCCCGAGGAGTTGGGGGCTTTGTTCTGGGTCCTGACCTTCGGGGGCGAGCCGGGGCTTCGTCACGCGCTCGGCATGGCTCGGCCGCTGGGTTATGGGCAGGTGAAGCTGACCATCGACTGGGCGAGCGCCGATCTCGACGACGTGGACGGCAACGCCTGGACGGGCGAGCCCGCGAAGACGCTGTTCGAAAGCGCACTGAACGCCTTCACCCGCATCATGGACGATTTCACCAACAAGAATCTCGGCAAACCGTGGGCGGAAACGGCGACCCTGCGCAATCTGAAGGCGATGGCCGACACCAAGCTGGGGGCGAAAAGGCTTGCGGACGGCCAGCTCGATTCGATGGAAGGTCCGAAACCCTTTCAGAACGCCAAAAAGCTCGGC
>JADGAL010000065.1 GCA_015232025.1 Alphaproteobacteria bacterium | reverse complement strand
GGCGATGTCGAGGCCGTCGCGGCCGAGGGCGATCGCCTCGAAGCCGTCCCCCGCCGCCAGCCCGGCCAGGGCGCGGCCGACCTGACCGTTGGCGCCGGTGATCAGCAGCCGTCTCACGCCGGCACCTTGGCGCCCAGGCCGAGACGGCCGGCGCTGTGCAGGGCGCGCAGCTCGCGCCACCAATCCTCGTGGGCGAGGTACCAATCGACGGTGCGGGCCAGCCCGGTCTCCAGCGTCGCCGAGGGCCGCCAGCCCAACTCGCCGCGCAGCTTGGCGGCGTCGATGGCGTAGCGGCGGTCATGGCCGGGCCGGTCGGCGACGAAGGTGATCAGGCGCTCGCGCGGGCCGGCCGGGTCGGGGCGGCGCTGGTCGAGCAGGCGGCACAGCGTCTTGACCAGATCGAGATTGGTGCGCTCGCACTCGCCGCCGATATTGTAGGTCTCGCCGATCCGGCCGCGGGTCATCACGGTCAGCAGGGCCTCGACATGGTCCTCGACGAACAGCCAGTCGCGCACATTGAGGCCGTCGCCATAGACCGGCAGCGGTTTGCCGTCCAGCGCGTTGGCCAGGATCACCGGGATCAGCTTCTCGGGAAACTGATAGGGGCCGTAATTGTTCGAGCAGTTGGTCACCACCACCGGCAGCCCATAGGTGTGCTGCCACGCCCGCGCCAGATGGTCCGAGGCGGCCTTGCTGGCGGCGTAGGGCGAGCGCGGCGCGTAAGGGGTGGTCTCGACGAAGGCGCCCGTGTCGCCCAGGCTGCCATAGACCTCGTCGGTCGAGACGTGATGGAAGCGGAAGGCGTCGCGGCCCGCCGGGTCCAGCCCGTCCCAATGGCGGCGCGCCGCCTCCAGCATCACCTGGGTGCCGACCACGTTGGTCTCGACGAAGGCGGCCGGCCCGTCGATCGAGCGATCGACATGGGATTCGGCGGCCAGATGCATCACCGCGTCGGGGCGGTGGCGGGCGAAGATGGCCGAGACCGCCGCCGCGTCGCGGATGTCGGCATGCTCGAAGGCGTAGCGCGGATCGGCGGACACCTCGGCGATGGTGGTGGGCGAGCCGGCATAGGTCAGCGCGTCGAGATTGACCACGCGGGCCGGGCTGTGGCGGATCAGGTGGCGCACCACCGCCGAGCCGATGAAGCCGGCGCCGCCGGTGACGAGGACGGTGATCGGGCGATCGAGCATGCGAAGGTTCCTCAGAACGGCGGATCGGCCATGGAGAACAACGGCGGCAGTTCGGCGAGGCGCGGATGGACCCGGTCCTTGTCCGACAGCACCACGGCGGCGGGCGACACCGGCCACGCGATTCCCAAGTCGGGATCGTCCCAGGCCAGCCCCGAATCGTTGGCCGCCGAATAGAAGCCGGTCACCTTGTAGGTCACCAGCGTGTCGGGCTCCAGCGTGCAGAAGCCGTGCGCGAAGCCGCACGGCACGAAAAGCTGGCGCCCGTTTTCGGCCGACAGCTCGATCGCGGCGTGGCGGCCGAAGGTGGGCGAATCCCGGCGCAGATCGACCGCGACGTCGAGGATCGCGCCCCGCGCCACCGAAACCAGCTTGGCCTGGGCGGCGGGGTTGGTCTGGAAATGCAGCCCGCGCAGCGTGCCCGGCGGGCGCGACAGCGACATGTTGTCCTGCACGAAGGCCGGCGAGAAGCCGGTCTCCTCGGCGAAGCGGCGGGCGTTGAAGGTCTCGCAGAAAAAGCCGCGCTCGTCGGCGAACCGCCGCGGCTGAACAACGCGCAGCCCGGACAGTCCGAGATCGGAAACCACTGGCGCCATCACGTCCTCGAACATTGACCGGAAGCAGCGCGGCACCATAGCATCCGTCCCGCACGGACGCCACGGGGGACGGAATGGAGGACTGGCGCCTGACCACCATGGCCGATTGGGCCGAACGGAGCGGCGCGCCGTTCCGTCCGTTGCGTCCGGCCGTCCGCCCGGCGCGCGATCCGCTCGACCGCCTGGCCCTGCCTTGCCCCGACTATGTCCGCCGCGTCGCCGACGAGTGGTCGGCGGTGGGCGAGCCGGCGCGCTTCGTCGCCACCATTCCCGACGCCCTGGTGGTCGGGCCGCATGGCGTGGTCGGAGCGGCCGACGGGACGCTGTTCTACGACTCGTTCCAGGCCATCCAGCGGATTGGCGAATGCGGCTTCACCCCGGCCCAAGCCCTGCCGGCGCCGCCCGACTGGGAACCCTCGGTGACGGTGCCGCCCGCCTTGTTCGGTCTGCCGGTGCGGCCGGGGCCGGTGGCCGGACGCCGGCTGGCCGGCACCTCGCTGCTGGTCGGCTTCATGTGGGACCACAATTATTACCACTGGATGCTCGAGGCGCTGCCCCGCCTCGCGCTGCTGGACGCAAGCGAGGCGGGCTCGGTCGATCGCCTGCTGCTGCTGGCGCCGCGCCACGCCTACAAGATCCGGTCGCTGGAACTGGCCGGGCTCGACCCGTCGCGGGTCGAGTGGATCGGTGACGAGACGGTGGCCTGCGAGCGAATGGTGTTTCCCTCGCGCATCTGCCGCACCGGCTGGGTGTCGCGCGACGCCGTGGACTGGCTGCGTCGGCGTCTGGCGCCGGCCGAGCGCGGCGGGAGCGGCCGGCGGCTGTTCGTGTCGCGCGGCGACACCGCCAACCGGCGCATGCTGAACGAGGACGAGGTGTTCGACATCTTCCGCGCCCGCGGCTTCGAGCGGGTCGCCTCGGCCGGCCTGACGCTGGACCAGCAGATCGCGCTGTTCTCCCAGGCCGAGGCGGTGGTGGCGCCGCACGGCGCCGGCATGGTCAATTCGCTGTTCATGCGGCCGGGCGGGCTGGTGGTCGACATCATGTCGGCCAGCTATCTCAATCCCGGCATCTGGACCCTGTGCGACGCGGCCGGTCTGCGTTACCAGCCGGTGATCGGCCCGCCGGCGCGGGATGGCGGCGATTTCGTCCTGCCCGCCGAACAGGCGCGCGAGGTGGCGGGCCTGTTCAAAGCTCCCGCTTGATCCAATCGTCGTCGGCCTCGTAGCCGAGCGTCTTGATCGGTTCGCCAAACACCTCGAACATCAGTCTCTTGACCTCGGGGGGCGCGGTGCGCCACTCGCCGCTCGACCCTTTGCGCCAAGTTCCGTCGCCCAACCGCGCCCCTTCGGCGGCGGTCTTGCCCAGCCGAGCCCGGCGCCGCGCCATGTAGTCGGCCATCGTCTTGCCCGAGGCCGCCCGGCGGACGTCTTCCGGGTCGATCGGGATGCCGGCCGCCTCGAGAATTCGCCGCAATTCGCGTTCGGGGTCCCGGCGAACGTCCTCGAGCTTGACCACCAGCACGTCGGGTTGCGCCACGGCCCAGAGATCGATCGGCATTTCGACCGCCTGGACGGTCGCCAGATCGGGCGGCGGCGCGTTCTCGAGGCCACCCGGGTGGCCGCGGCCCCACACGCTCATCAGGGCGTCGCGCGGATCGCGGATCACCTCGACGATCACGAAGCGGCGATCGGGGCGAATCCGCTTCATGTGCTGGATACTGTCCGGCGACAGATGAGCCCACTGCGCGATCGGCCCTTCCGTGCCGAGAAGGCGGGCCATGTCGGCCGGCTTGTCGGAGAGTGGAGCGAAGCTGTAGCCATGCGCGGCCAATCCGTCGAACAGGATCGGCTGCACGGCGGAACCACCCTTGGCCCCGCGATTGTTGAGCAGGATGTCGGGATATTGTCCCGGTGGCGCGGCCGGCCCCAGGCATCGGGCGTAAAGCGTCCAAATGTGGAAAGCCGGCCAGTAATCCGGCCGCTCGTCCAGGATGGTTCGATAGAACTTTTTCGCCTCGGCGCGGCGGGGGTCGCCGAAGGCGCGCTCGACCCAGGCCACGCAGGCGGCGACGAAGACGTGCTGGTCGCCAATCCAAGGGAAGTCCCCCAGCGAGGGAATGTCATCCCTCAAGGAGTCCAGCAACCGCCGTCCGGCGAGGTCGTCGCGACCGGCTTGCAGATCCAGCAGCACTTGCGCCGCCATCGCCTCGCGGGTCGGGCCGTGCTCCGCCTGGCCGCGTTCGAGGCACCGGGCCGCGGCCTCCGCATCCCCCATTCGATGAAGCGCCAAGCCCCTCAGGACGGTGACGGCGGGACCATCCTCGAGCTGATCGAGAATGTCGAGGCTGGTTCGCGGCCGTTCATTCATCAAATGAAGTTCGGCCGCGCGCGGCCCGAGCGATCGCTCGAAGATCCACAGATCTCCGAAGGCGGACGCCATCGCCACATTCCCCGACAGGACCATGAATTCGGAGACGTCGCGGATCACGTCCGCCATGCGGGGCGGCGGGGCGGAGGAACACTCGCCGGGCAGGTCGAGCACGGCCCGCGCCAGGGCGGGGGCTCCATGGCCGAGCAGGGTTTGCGCGACGGCCGCGGCGATATACGCGACGGCGCGCGCGCCGATTTGGGCGCGGGCCAAGCGGCGCGCGTCTTCGACCGCCGCTTCGGCTCCGTCCAAGGCGATGCGGCGGGTGGTCTGCCCGATCACCAGCATCAGCTGGTCCGAGAAGCGCGGGCAGCCAGCCATGATCCGCATGGTGTCGGTGAGATTGCCGGCGCTCAGGAAGCGATCGAAGATGGCGACCATGGCCGGGTTGGTGGGGTCGGGGCGCCAGGCGGGCAGGCCATCCACTTCGTGGATCTGCCGAATGGCGTCGGCGTGGCCGCGCCGGATTTCCAGGAAATCGAACGAGCCGATCGCCGGCTTGTAGACCATCAGCGCCTCGCCGACCGCCTGGGTGGGAGCCCAGTCGACCGGACGAGAGCCGTCTTGCCGAGGCGTCCCCCAGGCCGGATGCGCCGAAACCGCCCGCAACCGACGCTCGTCGAGAAAGAAGCACCCGGCGTGCGGATGCGAACTCGGCTCCAGCGTCGCGTCGGCGGCGAAACCGGGGATGAGCACCCGAGGACCCGCGACCGCCTTCTGGCCGACGCCGTAGTCCAAATAAAGCCGCGAAACCGGGCCGTCGACCATGCGGCCATCGGCGATGGCCTCGTAACGCTGGGGTAGGAGCACCGGCAGGCGACTCCAGTCTTCGCCGACGCGGCGGTTGAACGCCTCGATCTTGGCGAAAAACGCCGCATCCTCGATGAACAGATCGTCTTCGAGATAAGCGTAGATGTCCCAGTTCCCCATCTCGGACGTCAGCACGCGATGACAGGCGAAGCCCAGATATTCGCGAGCGCAGGCCTCGCGCCGGTGCTCGAAGGCGCCGACCGGCAGCCCGTCGGGCAATTCGTCCGCTTCCGCCGTGCATACGACGACACGCAACAATGTGGGGAAGGATGGCGCCGACACCTTGAGCCCATCCCTGTAATCGATCACGTACCAACCGCTGGCGAACAAGCCGCGAAGCCCCAGAATCTGGCGCCTCAGCGTGTCGGCCGCCGTTCGCGGATCATGTGGAATGGTGACGAGTACTTTCATGCGGTCCGATACGCGAGATTGAACGGCGACCGCCGCCCATGTACACTTCGGGGGTCGGGATGTCGAGGGTTCCAGGGTGGGTTTCGGACGCGTCGATGAAATCGCCGACCGGCTTATTCCGTCGAAGAAAATCGCGACGTCATTGGATGATCCGGGTACGGTCATCTGGCTGACCGGATTGTCGGGCGCCGGCAAGACGACGATCGCCCGCATCTTGGAGCGGCGCTCCCACTCGGTTCATCCGCCGTTGACCGTTCTCGACGGCGACGTCTTGCGCGCCCTTTTCGCGGCCGGGGTCGGGCATGGTCGCGCACGGCGCCTCGAACTCGCCCTGACCTATGGCCGCCTGTGCCGCGCCTTGGCCGAACGCGGCGCGACCGTGTTGTGCGCGACCATGTCCCTGTTCCACGAGGCGCACGAGTGGAACCGGGCGAACATGCCGCGCTATCTGGAAATCTATCTGCGCGTGCCGATCGAGGAATTGCGGCGCCGCGACCCCAAGGGCTTGTACGCCTCGGGGATCGGCGATCTGGTCGGCGTCGATCTGCCGGCCGAAGAGCCACGCCGCGCGGATTTGGTGATCGACCATGTCGCCGGACGGTCGCCCGAGGATACGGCGGCGATCGTCGAGGATTTCCTGCGCCGCCGCGCCGGTCTCGCATTCGGCCCCGACGGGGCCAACAAGGAGGGATCATGACGGCCGCGCTTTCACACGGCGATTTTTCCACCCTGGCCGGGAACTACTCGAAATTCCGTCCGGGCTATTGCGAAAGCGTGCTGACCGGATTGCTGGCCCTGCTCGGCAAGCCGCCGGCCGAGATCGACGCGGTCGATGTCGGCGCGGGAACCGGAATCTGGACGCGGATGATGGCCGCGCGCGGCCTCCGCTCGGTGGTGGCGGTCGAGCCCAACGACGCGATGCGCGACACCGGGCGGCGCGACGGCGAGGGCACGGGCATCGTCTGGCGG
The DNA here is from genome assembly GCA_015232025.1 of Alphaproteobacteria bacterium. Classification (GTDB taxonomy): domain Bacteria; phylum Pseudomonadota; class Alphaproteobacteria; order Rhodospirillales; family Magnetospirillaceae; genus JADFZP01. The sequence continues at coordinate 7,110 of JADGAL010000065.1, read as the reverse complement.
GCGGGCAGCGGCGAGGAGACCGGGTTGGCCGACGCCTGCTGCGACCAACTATCGATGGCCTCGTCGCTGCACTGGGTCGATTTCGAGCGCGGCATCCGCGAATTCCATCGCGTCCTGCGTCCGGGTGGCCGTTTCGTCGCCCTGTGGAATCCGCGCTTTCTCGCGGACGAGCCCGCGCTGCTGGACATCGAGGCCCATCTCGACACGCTGAAAGGCGATTTGCGGCGGGTGTCCTCGGGCCGCTCGGGCCTCGCCGAGCGCCTGACCGGGCTGTTGTGGGCCAGCCCGCTGTTCGAGGACGTGGTGTATCTCGAGGGGCGGCATTCGGTGACGATGAGCGTCGACCACCATATCGGCGCGTGGCGCTCGGTGAACGATGTTCAGGTCCAACTCGGTCCCGAAAGGTTCGCGCAATTCCTGGACTGGGTCCGCACGCGGCTGGCGGGTCGCGACACCATCGAGGTGACCTATCTGACCCGCGCCTGGTCGGCCAGACGGGCGGGGCCGTGATCGCCTTTGGCACCAAGGCCGAGACCCTGGAGCGGGTCGCCGCGCTTGTGAAGGGCGCGGTGGTCCTGCCTTTGCGCCACTTCACGGTGTCGGAGTGGCGCGGGGGCGCCGGGCGGGTCACCGCCGCCCTGCGCGCGCTGCCCTGGACGGGTCGCCCCCTGATCGTGCGCAGCAGTTGCCGCGCCGAGGACGGCATGGCGGGGTCGCTGGCCGGTCATTTCGTCTCGGTTCCCAATGTGATCCTGGCGTCCGATTTCGACGACGCGGTGGCCCGCGTGATCGCAGCCTTCGAAAGCGGCGAGGACCAGGTGCTGGTCCAGCCGATGCTGGAGGCGGTGACCGCCAGCGGCGTGGCCTTCAGCCGCGACCCCAACACGCGGGCGCCCTATGTGGTGATCAATCACGAGGATCGCGGCGACACCGCCGCCGTGACCGGCGGGCGCGGCGCGGGGCTGGCCACCCATGTCCACTGGAAGGAGGCGCCGCCGCCATCCGATCCGCGCATCGCCGCCGTGGTCCGCCTGGTGCGCGAACTCGAGACGCTGCTTGGCCATGATAGCCTGGACGTCGAATTCGCCTTCGGGCCGGACGGCACCCTGTACCTGTTGCAGGTGCGGCCCCTGGTGCTCCGGGGCGAGCCGGTGCCCATCGCTTCGCATCGCGCCCTGCTGGAACGCGTCGCCCAGCGGGTGGCGCTCGGCATGCGGCCCGATCCGTTCATTCACGGCCGGCGCACGGTCTACGGGGTGATGCCCGACTGGAACCCGGCCGAGATCATCGGCGTGCGCCCGCGGCCCTTGGCGCTGTCGCTGTATCGCGAACTCGTCACCGACGCCACCTGGGCCTATCAGCGGAACAATTACGGCTACAAGAACATGCGGAGCTGCCCGCTGTTGGTGCATTTCCACGGGCTGCCCTATGTCGACGTGCGCGTGTCGTTCAACTCGTTCGTTCCGGCCGACATCGAGGACGGCCTCGCCGATCGCTTGGTCAATTACTACATCGAGCGGCTGGTCGAGCGGCCGCATCTTCATGACAAGGTCGAGTTCGACATCATCTTCTCCTGCTACACCCCGGTCTTGCCCGAGGCCACCGAGGCCCTGAAGGAGCACGGCTTCCGCGACGGCGACCTTGAAGTCTTGCGCCAAAGCCTGCGGCGGCTGACCAACAACATCATCCATCACAAGCGCGGCCTGTGGCGCGGCGACCTGGACAAGCTGGCGGTGCTCGAGCGCCGCCGCGAACGCCTGAACGGCGCCGCCGCGGACCCGGTCACGCGGATCTACTGGCTGCTCGAGGACTGCAAGCGCTATGGCTCGCTGCCCTTCGCCGGCTTGGCGCGGGCCGGCTTCATCGCCGTTCAATTGCTGCGGTCGCTGGTCTCGATCGGCGTGTTGAGCGACGCCGACTATCAGGCCTTCATGACCAGCCTGAATTCGGTCGGCGCGCAGATGCGAAGCGACCGCCTGACGCTTGGCCGGACGCCCTTCCTGGCGCGCTATGGCCATCTGCGGCCGGGCACCTACGACATCCTGTCGCCGCGCTACGACGAGGCGCCGGACCTCTATTTCAACTGGGAGACGGGCGACGGCGCGGGCCGCGAGGATGCCGGCCGCTTCGCGCTGTCACTGGGCCAGATGCGCGCGATCGGCCGCATCCTGGAAGAACATGGCCTCGAGAACGACATCGTCGCCTTTTTCGATTTTCTGGTGGCCGGCATCGAGGGGCGGGAGTATTCGAAGTTCGTGTTCACCCGCAATCTCTCCGACGCGCTTTCGCTGTTCAGGACCTATGGCGAGAGCCTCGGCTTCACCGCCGAGGAATTGTCCTACGCCGACATCGGCGTGGTGCGCGAACTCTACGTGTCCTGCGCCGATCCGGGCGCCCTGATCGAGGCGGGCATCGGGCAGGGCCGGGCGCGGCACGCGCTGTCGAGCCAGATCATGTTGCCGCCGCTGATCACCAGTCGCGACGACGTCTGGTCGTTCCGCGTTCCCGACTCGGAGCCCAATTTCGTCACCTTGAAGAGCGCCGTCGGCCCGGTGACCGGCCACGAGCGCAAGAGTGGACTGGCCGGCGCGATCGTCTTCATCCCCAACGCCGATCCGGGCTTCGACTGGCTGTTCTCCCATCCGGTCGCCGGACTGGTCACCGCCTATGGCGGGGCCAATTCGCACATGGCGATCCGGGCCGGCGAGTTGGGACTGCCGGCGGTGATCGGGGCCGGCGAGGTCTGTTACCGGCGATGGGCGAAGGCCGAGATGCTGTCGATCGACTGCGCCAACCGCAAGGTGACGGTGGTGCGATGAGGCCGGTGCTGATCACCCAACGGGTCGATGTGGTCGCCTCGCACGGCGAGCGGCGCGACGCGCTCGACCAGCGGTGGCCGCGCTTTCTCGCCGCCTGCGGCTTTCTGGCCCTGCCGGTACCCAACGACCCCGCGATCATCCCGACGCTGGTCGAGACCTTGGCGCCGGCCGGCATCGTGTTCAGCGGCGGCAACGACCTCGCATGCCTGGGGGGCGACGTTCCGGAACGCGACGCGGTCGAGGCCGCGTTGCTCGACTTCGCCCGTCGGCGCGGCTTGCCGGTGCTGGGGGTGTGCCGCGGAACGCAGTTTCTGCTCGATCGTCTCGGCGCCCGCGTCGAGCCGGTGGCCGGTCACGTCGCGGTCCGCCACCCGGTCGGGGCGGACGGGATGGTCGTCAACAGCTATCACGCCCATGGGGCGCGCCGCCTCGCCCCGCCGCTCGAAACGCTGGCCACCAGCCCCGACGGGGTGGTCGAGGCCTTCCGCCACGGCGGCGAGGCGATCGGCGGCGTGATGTGGCACCCCGAGCGCGAAGAGCCCTTCTCGGCGCGCGACATCGCCATGGTGCGCGAATTCTTGGAGGCCGGGACCTTGCGCATTCGGAAGGAAAACGCATGAAAGCGATCATTCTCGCCGCCGGGCGCGGCAGCCGCCTGGGCGAACTCACCGACGGCCGGCCGAAATGCCTGGTCGAGCTGGCCGGCCAGCCCTTGCTGCGGCGGCAGATCGCCGCCTTGCGCGACGGCGGCGTCGAGCGCATCGCCATCGTGCGCGGCTATCGGGGCGAGATGCTGGACGGCTTCGGCGCCGCCTTCTTCGAGAATCCGCGTTGGAGCCAGACCAACATGGTCATGTCGCTCGCCCAGGCGGCGCCCTGGCTGCGCGAGGGGCCGTGCGTGGTGTCTTATTCCGACATCTTCTATCCCCCCGACATCGTGCGCGAACTGGCGGCGGCGCCCGCCGCCATCGCCATCTCCTACGACGTCCATTGGCTCGATCTGTGGACGCGCCGCTTCGCCGATCCGCTCAGCGACGCCGAAACCTTCGCCGTCGACGGAACCGGCCGGGTGGTCGAGATCGGCGCCAAGCCGCGCGGCCTCGAAGAGGTCAAAGGCCAGTATATGGGGCTGTTGCGGATCGCTCCCGAAGGGTGGGGCTGGATCGAGGCCCTGCTGGCCGAGATCGGGCCGGAAGCCGCCGACCGCCTGGACATGACCGGCCTGTTGCGGCGGCTGGTCGCCGCCGGCCGGCCGGTCCTGGGCGTGCCGTTTTCCGGCGTTTGGGGCGAGGTCGACAGCGCCAGCGATCTCGCCGTCTACGAAGGCTCCAGCCACGAGGCGTCCCGCTCGTAGCCGAGGGCCTTCAGCAAGGGTTGCAGCATCGGGGCGGCCTGGACCCACTCCTCGATCGGCGTTTCGCGCCAAGCGCCGGTCTTGCCCTGGCGCCACATCATTCCGGTTCGCCACATCGGGCGATCGCCGTACAGGGCTTTGTAGCGCCCGACGCAGGCGTCGAACGAGAAATCGGCGATCGCCCGCGTCATTGTCGCCTCGGCGCCGGAGACCGCCAGCGCGCCGAGGATTCGACCCACTTCGCGTGCGGGGTCGAGACGGAAATCCTCGATCTTGACATGCACCGCGTTGCTCAGGCTTTGGGCCTGGATCTGGTTTAGAAGGTGATGGATTCGCTCACAGACATATGCCACCACGGGCGACATCACCACGTTGGCGTTTTCATGGATGATGCGCCGCATCTCGGAATGGATGATGTCCCTGGGGTCGCGGATCAGATTGACCACCAGGGTCGGCCGCCGCTTGGCGTGGAGCAGCGTGACCAGAAGGTCGCGATGCGCCAAGTGCGACCACATCAACAGCGGCGCCTCGGTGCCGTACATGCGTTCAAGGTCGACCGGCCGGTCGGTCATGGGAACCACCCGATAGCCGAAGGCGCCCAACACGTCGGCGAGAACCGGGAACAGCGCCGATCCGCCATTCGAGGTCTTGTGGTTCAAGATGACATTGGGGACGTTTTCGCCCGCCGGTCGTTCGCTTCGGGTCAGCGACCACAGGTCGAGCTCGTCGGGCCGCAGCAGGATGGCTTCGCGGGCGAGCGCTTCGAAGCCCTTGCCGCCCCTGGCCGTGACGGTCTCGAAGATCCGCCGCATCGTGGTCGCCAGAATCGAGACGCCGCCGGGGTAGAGGTCGACGCCCGCGGCGCGCTTCAGGTCGATCGACAGCAAGTCTCCCGCCAGCGCCTCGGTCGCCGCGTTCGAATCCTCGCGGATCGCCAGCAGGGCGAGGGCGCAACGCGTCTCCACCGACGGGCCGTGGCGGCTTTCGGCCCGTCGCAAGACATCCGCGGCTCCGTCTGGTTCGAGCGCGGTCATCAACAGGCCCCGCACGATCTCGGGAATCGGCGTGTCGGACGCATGCGCCAAAGCCTCTTCGAAGCGGCCTCGCGAGATCAGCCACGCGACCAGCGCGAGGGCGAGATCATGATCGGGCGAACGGCTTATCGCCCACTTGGCGTGCTCGATCGCCTGGTCGACGTCACCCACACGAAAATACCCCTCGGCGAGCTTCTTCAGCGTGTCGTGGACGAGGGCGTCGTCGCGCTCGAACGTCTCGTCCAAGGCCAGGACGGGCGCGACCCAATCGGGTCGGAGGCAGTGGCTGAAGATGCCGACGCAGGAGAGGATGTAAAACCTGCTCGCGCCATCGTTCACGCGGCGCCGCCACACTTCGAGCGCCTCGCCTTCCCTTCCGGAGAACACGAGCTTCTCAATTCTCTCGAAGCTCTGTAACTCGCCCTCCGCCATCCCGTTCAGCGCGCCCAGTCGAGGATCAGCCGGGTGACGTAACGGGTGACCGGGTCGGCGCCGACCCGGTCGCCCAGGCGGGCGCGGCTGAATCGGGTGGCCGATTCCGTGCCGGGATTGGCATAAAGGCCGAAGCGGATCCAGACGATCAGGCGGGGCTTGTCGCCGGTGAGCGGCATGCCGCGATGCAGACCGTAGACGTCGGTGACGAAGCCGGTGCCGGCCGGCCCCTGGATCAGGTCGGTCTCGTCCCCGAACAGATCCTCCCAGAACCAGTCGATGCCATAGCCGGCCCAGCGGTTGGCGAAGGTCTTCTCGGGCCTGGTTCCGTCCATGATGCGGACGGTTTCGGGCTTGAGGCGGCCGGGGTTCTTCCGCTTGGCCGCCCACAGGTTCAGAAACGAATTGAGCCGGTGCGTGCCGCGGATGTAGGCATGGGGGCCGTTGGTCTCGTCGACGTCGGTCAGGCAGACGAACAGGCTGACGAAATTGAAGTCGTCGTAGTCGCGATGGAATTGCTGCCCCACATCGGCGACGCCGTGTCCGGGAAACGACCAGAACGAGTTCAGCGAATAGAACGAGGGAAGGCAGCCGAGGTGACGGGTGGCCAGATCGACCACCGTCGGGCTGGTGGCCAGTTCGACCAGATGCGGCGCCAGCATCAGATCCTCGCGGGAATAGCTGGTGAAGCGGTTCCGCTCGGCCTCGCCGCCCAGGCGCAAGGGCGGCGTGCCCGCGTCGGGAACGAAGACATGGTGGCCGGCATAGCAGGGGCGGGTGCGCAGATAGGCGACGACCTCCTCGACCTGTCGATCGGTCAGCACCGGCCCGAGCGACACATAGCCGTTGGTGTCCAGTTCGGCGGCCAGCCCGTCCACCCGCCTGACCGGCAGCGGCCGAAGCGGCACCACGGCGTTGACGCATTCGCGCATCAGCGCCGCGTATCCCTCGCGTCCGAACGCATCGGACCAGTGGACTTGCTGCGTTCTGACGAAGCGGCGCAAAATTTCGACATCGACGCCGTCGTCGACCGCGGCCTCCGGAGTCCGCGGCCGATAAGGAAGGAGCATGTCGGCCGAAAATTGCTCGATCATCGCCGCGACCTTTCTTTGACGAGTTGTTCCGGGGCAATCCTACGCGCGCGGGGACTATGCCGAAAGACGAGAAATGAAATCCGGGCTAACGCGCTGGCGGCACCGCGCCGTCGCGCAGGCGGCGCAGCATGCCGCGCACGAGCAGGCCGGTCGACAGGATCGCCCAGATCAGGTCCAGCGCGAGCGTGCCGTTCTCGGCGTAATGCTTGTGGAAATAAAGTTTCATGCTGCGGCATTTCTGTCGCTCGACGAACAGCGGCGAGGCGGCGCTTTGCGATTTCTCGTGGACCAGCACGATCTCGGGGCAGAACAGAACCCGGCCGCCGGCCGCGCCGATCTTCTGGCAGAAATCCAGATCCTCGAAATGCAGGAAATAG
>JADGAL010000064.1 GCA_015232025.1 Alphaproteobacteria bacterium | reverse complement strand
AAGACCAGCGGCACGCCAAGCTTCAGTTCGATCTCGATCAAGGGAATCAGGATCAACGCCCCGATCGCCTTGCAGGCGAATTGCAGATTGGCGATCTGGCGCTGGCGTCCGGCCAGATTGCTGGACAGGAACCAGACCGACAGGCCCGAACCCAACCCGGCGCCATAGACGATCAGGACGGTCTGCTCGATCCCCAGGATGCCCGACGACACCAGCGCCACCGCGATGATCGACACCGTCGCCGAGGATTGGGCGACCAGACTGAGCAACGTGCCGATGATCACCGCGATCAGATGCGACTGGGCCGAGAAGGCCACGAACTCGCGCGTCATCTCAAGGCCGCGCAACGGCTGCGCCCCCTGCTTCAAGAGATCGAGCCCCAAAAACAACAGTCCCAGCCCGAGCAGCGCCCCCACGACATGCCGCCAGCGCGCCGAGCGGTCGAGGTCGAGGTAATGCGCCAGACCGGCGATGGCCACCAGGAACAGGATGGCCGTGTGCATGTCCAGCGTGGCCAGCAGCACCAGCACCGAGGTGCCGACATTGGCCCACACCACCACCGGAATCGCCTGACGCGCCTCGATCAGGCCGGCCGACACCATGCTGACCACGATGAAGGTCACCGCGTTGGTGCTTTGCGTGATGGCCCCCGCCACCACGCCGACTCCGGCGGCGGCCACCCGGTTGCGGGTGCCGCGCGCGATGATGGCGCGCAGGCGCCGGCCGCTGCTCTGCTTCAGATTCGAGCCGATCAGCTTGACGCCGGTGAAGAACAGGCCCAGCCCGGCGGCGATGACGGCCAGCATCATGCTTGGCGCTCGTGCCGCATCGCGGCCAGCAGGAAGGCGCAAACCAGGACCAGGCACAGGACCAGCCCGGCCAAGCCGACGTCGCGCAACCTCGCATAGCGCTCGGCGGCCCCCCGCGCCAGCGCCTCGCGGACCGCCAGCACCTCGGCCAGGACGTGCTCGCCCAGATGGTCCATGGCGGCGTCCACCGGGCGGTCGATGCCGGCCGCCACCTTTTCCACCGCCTCCAGGCTTTCGGGACGGTCGTCGTACAGGGCCAGCGCCTCGCGGTAGCGGGCGCCGAGATGGCCGTATTGCTCGCGCAGGCGGGTCAGATCCTCGTCGTCGTCCAGGGCGGCCAGCCCGGCCAGCGCCTCGACGACCGCCCGTTCCTCGTTCAGGAACGAATCGAGGTAAAGGGTGCGCGCCGCGCCGTCATGGCCGCGCAGCAGCACGTTCTTCCATTCCTGCACCTGGCGCTTGAAATGGATGTTGGCCCGCCGGGCGAGATCCAGGCGATGGATCAGGCCCTCGACCTTGCGAAGATCCTGGGAATAGCCCTGGTGGGCGAGATGCAGCTCGAACAGGCCGATCAACGCGGTCGTCACCAGCACCACGCCAAGCAGACCGGCCAGCGGGACCAGCGAGCGGCGGCTTCGCCTTCGGCCGGCGGCGAAAGTGAATGGAGCGGTTTCCTGGTTCAACGATCACCCCTCGGCCGGCCGACGCGCCGAACTATAGAACGGCCGCGCGCCTCTGCCAAGCGAGGCCGCGGCGGCTGAACGCTTTGCAGGCGGCGGCGGATTGGCGTAAAAGGAATCCGTTTGGTGGGAAGGGGGATGACATGAACTGGTTGCGTGCGTCGGCCATGGCGGCCTTCGTGCTGGCGACCGGCGCCGCCGTGGCGGCCGAGCCGGTCAAGCTTGGCATGATCACCACGCTGTCGACCAAGGCCGGTTATCTTGGCGAAGACATCCGCGACGGCTTTCTGCTGGCCATCGACATGGCCGGCGGGCGCCTGGGCGGCGTCGAGATCGAACTGCTGATCGAGGACGACGAGTTGAAGCCCGAAAAGGCGCAGCGGATCGCCGAGCGCATGGTGGCGCGCGACGGCGTCAGGCTGATGACCGGCATCGTCTTCTCGAACGTGGCGATGGCGACGGTTCCCAAGCTGGTGCGCGACGGCATCGTCTATGTCAGCCCCAATGCCGGCCCCAGCGCGCTGGCCGGCAAGGGATGCCACCCCAATTACTTCAACGTCGCCTGGCAGAACGACAACCAGCACGAGGCGATCGGCAAATACGTGTCCGACCGGGGCTTCAAGCGGCTTTTCATCCTGGCCCCCAATTATCCGGCGGGCAGGGACGCGCTGGCCGGGTTCAAGCGATATTACACCGGCCCGCTGGTGGGCGAGGTCTACACGGCGCTGGACCAGACCGACTATTCGTCCGAGATCGGCGCCATCCGCGCCGCCAAGCCGGATGGCGTGTTCGTCTTTCTGCCGGGCGGCATGGGGATCGCCTTCGTCAAGCAATATCATGTGGCCGGTTTGAGCCGGGACGCCGCGCTGTTCGGCCCCGGATTCTCGTTCGACGAACGCCTGCTCAAGGCGGTGGGCGAGGCGGCGGTCGGCGTCCACAACGGCTCGCAATGGAGCCACGATCTGGACAATCCGGCGAACCGGTCCTTCGTCGCCGCCTTCCGCGAGACCTATGGCCGCACGCCCACCCTTTACGCCGCCCAAGGCTTCGACGCCGCCAATCTGATCGGCGGCGCGCTGGCCGCGGTGGGGGGCGACGTCTCGAATCCGGCGAAGCTGGCTGCGGCCCTGAAGACGGCGCCCTTCACCTCGGTGCGCGGCGCCTTCGCGTTCGGCCGGAACAACCACCCGATCCAGGACTTCTATGTCCGCGAGGTGGTCCGGCTGGACGACGGGACGGTCACCAATCGGATCAAGGCCAAGGCCTTCGGCGCCCACCACGACGCCTATGCCGCCGATTGCGGGATGTGAGGGGGTTTGCCAATCCGATCCAGCCCCCATATGAGAGGAACCGCATCGAGCGGCCGACGCGCCTTGACGGCGGCCCGAGGGCTACCTAGAGTGGGCGTCAGACATCGAAGCAAGGGACTGGCAAGATGAAGCAGGTGACCGACTCGTCGTTCGACGCCGACGTTCTCAACGCCGCCGGCCCCGTGCTGGTCGACTTCTGGGCCGAATGGTGCGGCCCCTGCCGCCAGATCGCCCCGGCGCTCGAGGATCTGTCCAAGGAACTGGGCGACAAGATCACGGTGGCCAAGGTCAATATCGACGAGAATCCCGGCACGCCCTCGAAATACGGCGTGCGCGGCATTCCCACCCTGATGATCTTCAAGGGCGGCCAAGTCGCCGCCACCAAGATCGGCGCGCTGCCCAAGAGCAAGCTGTACGAGTGGGTTCAGTCGGTCCTGTGACCGCGCCCGTCATCGACGCTTTCGACGGCGAGCATTCCTTCCTGTCCAATTTCTACCCCGCCCCGGTCGAGGCGGACGGCTTGCTGTTTCCGACCGTCGAGCACGCCTTCCATGCCGCGAAGACCCTCGACCCGGCGGAAAAGCGCGCCTTCACCGATGGCGGCGCCGACGAGGCCAAGCGGCGCGGTCGCCAACTCGCCCTGCGCCCCGATTGGGACGCCGTGCGGATCGGCGTGATGGAAGACCTGCTGCGCCAGAAATTCGCGATCCCCGCCCTACGCCGCCGCCTGCTCGCCACCGGCGAGGCCGAACTGATCGAGGGCAATTGGTGGGGCGACCAATTCTGGGGCGTCTGCAAGGGCGAAGGCCGCAACGAATTGGGCAAGGCCCTGATGCGCCTGCGCGCCGAGATCGGCGGCTCGACACGGGCGGGTTGAGGCACATGCTGCCCGGGTCAGAGAATCCCTGATGAGGCTCGCAAGCCCCAGGCGCGGCTATGTCGAGCCCTCGTCGACACACCACGCGTGATCCGCCTAGGTCGTCAGCGAGTCAGCCGTTTGCCAAAAAAAAGCCCCAAGGACGACCGCCGTCCTTGGGGTTTTCGCGCTCGCCGGGCTCAGGCGGTGCGCACGTCTTCCAGGAACTTCTGCACGAAGTTCCGAAGGATGCTGGCCTGACGGCCCAGTTCGTTCGAGGCGTTGAGCACGTCGCTGGCGGCGTGGCCGGTTTCGCCGGCCGCCTGGGTGACGCCCGAGATGTTGCTGGTGACCTCCTGGGTGCCGGACGACGCCTGCTGCACGTTGCGGGCGATCTCCTGGGTGGCGGCGCCTTGCTCCTCGACCGCCGAGGCGATCGTGGTGTTGATCTCGCTGATGTCGCCGATCGTGCGGCCGATGTTCTGGATCGCCTCGACCGCCTGACGCGTGGCGCCCTGCACCGCGGTGATCTGGGCGCCGATCTCGTCGGTCGCCTTGGCGGTCTGGTTGGCCAGACTCTTGACCTCGTTGGCGACCACGGCGAAGCCCTTGCCGGCGTCGCCGGCGCGGGCCGCCTCGATGGTGGCGTTCAGCGCCAGCAGGTTGGTTTGGCTGGCGATGTCGTTGATCAGGTTGACGACGTCGCCGATCTTCGAGGCCGCGTCGGCCAAGCCCTGCACCATGGCGTCGGTGCGCCGGGCCTCGTCGACCGCCTGGCCGGCGATGCGCGCGGCGGTCGCCACCTGGCGGCTGATCTCGCTGATCGAGGACGACAGTTCCTCGGCCGCCGAGGCGACCGTCTGGACGTTGCTCGACGCCTGTTCGGCGGCGGCGGCCACGGCGGTGGCCTGACGGCTGGTCTCCTCGGCGGTGGCGGTCATGCTGCTCGCCGTGCTTTGCAGTTGGGTCGCCGCGCTGGACACCGAATCGAGCGCTCCGCCCGAGGATTTGTCGAATTCCTGGGTCAGCGACTCGACCTTGCGGGTGCGCTGTTCGCGGGCCACGCGGGCCTGCTCCTGCTCGGCGGCCAACTGGTCGGCGCGGATCATGTTGTCCTTGAACACCTGAACCGCCTGGGCCATGTCGCCGACCTCGTCCTTGTGGTCGGTGGCGGGGATCACGATGGTCTTGTCGCCGCCCGCCAGAACGGTCATGGCGTGGGTCATCGCCTGGATGGGGTTGCTGATGCCGGTGCCGATCAGCCACGCGGCCAGCATGCCGAACACCACGCTGATCAGCGACACGACGATGGTCGTGGTGACGGCGGCCGAGATGGCGGCCGAGGCGCGGGGGCCAAGCGCGTCCTGCTCCTTGAGGAAGCCGAGCTTCAGGTCCTCGGTCTTGTCGGCGACCGACGGGCCGATCTTGTCCAGGCTGCCGGTGATCAGGGCGTTGCGCTCGGTGATCGCCTTGTGGGTCTCGTCGAAGGCCTGCTCGTAGTCCTTGACGTCCTTCGCCACCTTGTCGGCGAGGCCGCGGCGCTCGGGATTCTGCAATTCGCCGAACAACTGGTCGGCCTTGCCGCGCATCTCGGCGAGTTCCGTCTTGACGCGCTTGTACGAGGCCTCCTCGTTGTCGACCAGATAGCGCTGCACGTACAGGCGGCCCAGCAGCAGGTTGCGCAACACCTGGCCGGCCTTGAAGGCGGCGGCGGCGTCGCTGTCGCGGTTGGCGCTTTCCATGATCGAGGTGAGGCCCTTCTCCATCTGCGGCCCAAGCACGTTCATGCGCTTCTCGACGATCTCCTCGCGCGCCGCCTGCTTCTTGGTGACCTCTTCGAACGTCGAGACGTAGGTCGCCAGTTCCTTCTCGATCACCTCGATCTGGCGAAGCGCGTCGGCGTCTTGGGTCAGGCCGCGCATGTCCTTGGCCAGCGACAAGGTCTTCGCGGCGCCTTCGCGCACGCCGGCGATCGTCTTTTCGTTGGCGTCGATGATGAAATTCTTCACCTGCAGCCGGGTCTCCAGCATATTCGCCTGGACTCGGCCCGCCGCGTTGGTTTGTCTCGCCAACGACCGGTAATCGCCGAAGTTGTCGTTTGCGCCATTCAGTCCGAAGAACGCCACGACCGCGACAACCACCAGCAGCGCAAGGACGGTTCCAAAGCCGCCATAGACCTTGGTGGCGACGCGTATATTGGCCAACGCTTTCATCCAAGAAGCTCCGTCTTGTCGAGGAAGTACCTGGATACATCTTATTGCACATCCCAGTTCATAACTAGGACGAAAGTGGCCTGCGGCGAGCTAGCCGGGGCATATCTGCCCAGCGGTCGGGTCGCGGCAAGTTTTGCCCGGTCCCGCCCCGCCAACTTGTTGAAAACGCGATCTCTTCTCATGGCATGGGAAGTGCATCGCCGTGGTGGCAACAGGAGGTGACCCGCCATGTACGACAGCTCTCCGCACTGCCTTGCCGACGAGCCGCGCGAGCGGCGCCGCCGGTTGATTCACGATCTCGCCAATCTGGTGGGTGTGATGGGCGGCTTCGCCGAGATCGCGCGCCGCGGCGCCGCCGACGAGGCGGCGCGGGCCAATCTCGACATCATCGGGACCGCCGCCGCCGAGGCGGGCGAGGTGCTGTCCCGCCTCCGCGCGCTGGAAAGCTGACGTGACTTAACCCAGGAGCCCCGGCGAAAGGCCGGCCATCCGGTCGAGCCCCGGCTGGGGCGTGGCGGCCATGACGCGCGCCGAGGCGTCGTAGTCCACCGCCCCCTGGCCGCCCAGCCCGTCGGCGCCATAGATGTATCGCAGGGCGAGCCGGTCGTAATTGCGGAAGCCGGACTTGTTGCCGCCCTTCCAAGTATAGGACATCACCGTCTTGTTGGTGTTGTCCTCGCGGGTCGGCAACGGGCTGGGCGCCGAGAAGGGATGGCACAGCCCGATGGCGTGGCCCACCTCGTGCAACAGGATCTGGAAGGCGGCCGTGCCCTTTTCGGGATCGGCGGCGCCTTGGATGGAGGGGTCGAGGACGATATGGGCGCCCAGATCGTACGAGGTGACGCGATTGCCCGCGGAATATCGGTAATTGTAGGTCGTGGTGGTGTATCCCGACATGCCGGGCGCCACGTTGTCGAGTTCGGCGTAGATGAATTTGATTTCCGCCTGCGTGGGGTCGGTGACCTGGCGGAACTGGATTCCGGTGACCTTGGTCATTTCGGCCAGGGCTTCGATCGCGTCGTCGCGTTGGGCGGTGGTGAACTCCGCCGCGCCGGTCAGCGCCAGACCCCAGTCCGTGGCGGTGGTGCCGTCCAGTTCGAAGCAGAAGTCGATCACGTCGGTGTCGTTCACCGCGCCCCAGGCGTTCCAATCCATCCAGAAGCCATTCTCCTGGTAGATCAGCGAATCGATCCGGTGGTCGCCGCTGGCGGGCGGGCTCAGGATGTCGGAGACGGTCACCGTCATCGGATGCCTCTTTCAGTTTGGTGATCTCCCCGAAAGAGTAGCGCATCCGCGCGCGCCCGAGAAGCCCGCCCGCGCTCAAGCGGACGGGCAGCCCGGGGGGGATGCCTCAGCGCGCCTGCATCACCTCGACCGCTTCGCTCGACATGCGGACGATGATGGCGCCCATCTCGCGCGCCTCGTCGAGATAGTCGGTATAGGCCTTCTGGGCGAAACGCATCTGGGCGTCCATCAGTTCCTGCGCCGTTTGGCAGCGGCGGAACTCGCCGGCGGCTTCCATGCCGTTCTGCACCGAGGTCTGCGCGAAGGACATCATGCGACCGTTCATCGCCGACATGTTGTTCATCATGGTCGAGGTGAGGCGGGCGAAATCGGGCATCGGCAGGTTCGATCCTCCGGCATCGGCGGCGCTGGCGGCGATGGGGGTGACCTTGCTCGTCCTGTCGCTCATCACGTTTCTCCTTAGGCTTGGGGGGCTTCGATGCTGCAACGCGGCGAGAATTGCAGAAAGCCCGACCCCGCACAGCCCCGGCAGAAGCGCTATGCAAATGGCGGTAAGATGGGGCCGGGAACAACGAACGGCGCCACCTGTTGGGCCGGCATGGCGCTTGAAGAGTACCGACGGAAGCGGGATTTCGGCCGTACGCCCGAGCCGGCGGGCGAGCTGGCGGCCGGCCGGGGCTCCGGTTCCTTCGTCGTGCAGAAGCATGCGGCGCGACGTCCGCATTACGACCTCCGCCTGGAGTTGGACGGCGTGCTGAAAAGCTGGGCGGTGACCAAGGCGCCAAGCCTGGACCCCGCCGACAAACGGCTGGCCGTCCAGGTCGAGGACCATCCGCTCGACTATGCCGATTTCGAGGGGATCATCCCGAAGGGCGAATATGGCGGCGGCACGGTGATGGTCTGGGACCGCGGCCGCTGGGCGCCGCATGGCGACCCGCGCGAGGGCTTGGCGCGCGGCAAGCTGGGCTTCACCCTCGAGGGCGAAAAGCTGAAGGGCGGCTTCGCCCTGGTCCGCCTCAAAGGCGACGGTCGCGATTGGTTGCTGATCAAGGAGCGCGACGGCTTGATCCGCCCCGGCTCGGACATCGGCGCCGAGGCCCCCGACAGCGTGCTGACCGGCCGCGACCTCGACTCCATCGCGCTTCAGGCCGACCGCGTGTGGCGCTCGAATCGCCGCCGCCCCGATCCGTCGGGGCTGGCCGGCGCGCGGCGCGGCCCGCCGCCCGACCGGATCGAGCCGCAACTGGCCACTCTGGCCGCCGACGCGCCAAGCGGCGAACAATGGCTGCACGAGATCAAGTTCGACGGCTACCGCGCCTTGTGCCGCCTGGAAGAGGGCCGCGCGCGGATGATCACCCGGCGCGGCCTCGACTGGACCGACAAATTCGCGGCCCTGGCTCGCGCCGCCGAGGCCCTGCCGGTCACCCGCGCCCTGCTCGATGGCGAGGTGGTGGTGCTGGATTCCAGCGGCGCCTCGGCCTTCGAGGCGCTGCAACAAGCGATCGGCGAGGGGCGCTCGGGCGCCATGAGCTATTTCGTGTTCGATCTGCTTCATCTCGACGGCTGGGATTTGCGCGGGGTGGCGCTTGAAGACCGCAAGCGCCTGCTCGCCGCCTTGGTGGGGGGCGAGGGGCCGATCCGCTATTCCGACCATGTCGAGGGGCGCGGCCCGGAAACCCTGCGCAAGGCCTGCGCCTTCGCCCTGGAGGGAGTGGTCTCGAAGCGCCGCGACCGGCCCTGGCGGGCGGGGCGGGGGCGCGACTGGATCAAGTCGAAATGCCTGGCGCGGCAGGAATTCGTGATCGGCGGCTTCACCCCGCCGGCCGGCTCGCGCTCGGGGCTGGGCGCCGTGCTGGCCGGGGTGTGGGCGGACGGACGGCTGGTCTATTGCGGCCGGGTGGGCAGCGGCTTTTCCGAGGCAACCCTCGCCGACCTGCGCCGGCGGCTGTTGGAGCTGCGCCGCGACTCGTCGCCCTTCGCGACGCCGGTCGCCGACGCCCGCGCGGTGACCTGGGTCGAGCCCGAACTGGTCGCCGAGGTCGAATTCACCCAATGGACCCGCGACGGCCTGCTGCGCCATCCGGTGTTCCAGGGCCTGCGCTTCGACAAGGACGCGCGCGAGGTGGTGCGCGAGACGGTGGCCTCGGCGCGGCCAGCCCCGGATGTCGAGGCGAAGCTGGAGAAGACCCGCCTGACCCATCCCGACCGCGTGCTGTGGCCCGGCCAGGGGATCACCAAGCGCGGCCTCGCCGCCTATTACATCGAGGTCGCCGACTGGATGCTGCCGCATGTCGTCAACCGGCCGCTGACCCTGGTGCGCTGTCCCCAGGGCAATCACCAGGACTGCTTCTATCAGCGCCACGCGATGGCCGGACTGTCGAAGGCCATCCGCACCGCGCCCGAGCGGGTGCTGTATATCGAAGATCTCGACGGGCTGCTCGCCCTGGTGCAGATCGGCACGCTTGAAGTCCACACCTGGGGCAGCCGCGTCGAAACGATCGAACATCCCGACCGCGTGGTGTTCGATCTCGACCCCGACGAGGGGCTGGCCTGGGACCGGGTGGTCGAGGCGGCCTTCCACGTCCGCGCGGTGCTGCGCGGCCTGGGCCTGGAAAGCTTCGTCAAGACCACCGGCGGCAAGGGCCTGCATGTGATGGCGCCCTTGGAGCCGGTTCACCGCTTCGACCAGGTCAAGGCGTTCACCAAGGCGGTGGTCGAGGGCCTGGAGCGCGACGAGCCGGCCCGCTACACCGCCAACATGGCCAAGGCCAAGCGCGTCGGGCGGATCTATGTCGATTTCCTGCGCAATCAGCGCGGCGCCACCTTCGTCGCCGCCTTTTCGACCCGCGCGCGGGCCGGCGCGCCGGTCTCGGTGCCGCTGTCCTGGGACGAGTTGGGCAGCGGCCTGCGCTCCGACCACTTCACCGTCGAAACGCTGCCGCGCCGCATCGCCACCCTGGACGCCGACCCGTGGGAGGGCTTCGCGGATTTGCGCCAGCGGCTCGGCCAAGGAGATTGAACATGGCCGCCCGCCCGACCTGGAAGGGGCTGATGAGGCTGTCGCTGGTGTCGTTCGGCATCAAGCTGTTTCCGGCGATCGCCAGCGGGCGCCGCATCGCCTTCAACATGATCGACCGCAAGACCGGCGAGCGCATCCGCGAAAAGCGGGTGGCCGGCGAGCGCGAGGTCGAATCCGAAGAGATCGCGCGCGGCTACGAATACGAAAAGGGCCGCTACCTGCTGGTCGAGGACGAGGATCTCGAACGCATCAAGCTGGAAAGCCGCAAGGCGGTCGAGCTTTACCAATTCTTCGACGCCGCCGAGATCGACCCGATCTATTTCGACAAGCCCTATTGGGTGGCCCCCGACGGGCCGGTGGCCGAAGAGGCCTTCGCGGTGGTCCACGAGGCGATGGCCCGCTCGGGCCGCGCGGCGCTCGGCCGACTGGTGCTGTCGGGCCGCGAGCGCCAGGTGGCGGTGGTCACCAAGGGGATCGGCTTCGCCCTGCATACCCTGCACGCCCATGACGTGGTGCGCGGCGCCGAGACGGCCTTCGAGGACTACCGCCCGCCGCCGGTGGTCGAGGACGAGATCGAGGTGGCCGAATCGCTGATCGCCCGCAAGACGGCGCCCTTCGACCCCACCCAGTTCGTCGACCGCTACCAGCAAGCCTTGACCGAATTGATCCGCGAAAAGCTGCGCGGCGCCACGCCGCCAATCGCCGAGGCGCCCCGTCCGGCCCGCGTCGTCAATCTGATGGACGCCCTGAAGCGCAGCCTGCGCGAGGAGGGCGGCGACCAGCCGGAAACGCCCAAACGCAAGCGACGGGCGCCGGGGCCGTAAGCTCTGCTACACTCCCCCAAACGAATCGGGGGAGGCGAGGGGTGCGCGGCGGGTTGGCGCTGGTGGTTGTGGGGGCCTGGGTCGCGTGGTTGATCCGGCTTGTTCCGGCCGATGGCGGGCTGGGGCATGACTGGGGCTATTTCCTGCCCCAATTGTTGGCCGCCGAGCAGTGGTTCCGCCTGAACGGGCCGTTTTCGACGCCTCAGTTCACCCCGGCCTTTTGCGGCGGGGTGCCGCTGTTCGCCAATCCGCAGGCGTTGCCCTGGTCGCTGCCGCAGGCCTTGTTCGCGGGCTTCGGCACGGCGGGCGCCGTGTGGGGCACGCTGGCGCTGTCGGCCCTGGGCGGCGCGATGGGGATGGCCGCGCTGTTGCGCCGCTCGTTTCGCCTGTCGTCCGAGGCGGCGGCTTTGGGCGCCGCGCTGTTCCTGTTCGGCGGCTTCCTCACCCATCGGCTGCTGGCCGGGCACCTGACCTATCACGTCTTCGCGCTGGTGCCGTGGATGGCCCATCTCGCCTTGGCCGAGGGGCGGGCGGCGCCGCGCGTGGCGGGGATCGGGCTGATGGTGGCGGCGCTGCTGTATGGCGGGGCGGCCAATTTCCTGGCGCCGGCCGGGCTGATGATCGCCGGCGCGCTGCTGATCCGGCCCACCGGCCGGAGTTCCTGGCTGGTGGCGGGCGGCGGGCTGGCGCTGGGTTTGGCGATCGGCGCGGCGAAGATCGCCGCCGGGGTGGCGTTCCTGGCGTCGTTTCCACGCGCCGAGACGCCGATCGCGCTGTTCGGGAAAGGGCTCGAACTGGCCCGAGTCGCGGCGGTTGGGCTGTTCGCGCCGGGCCTGCTCGACCCGCTGGTCCGCTTGTCGACCAATTCCGCCGATCTGCTGCGCCATGAATTCGAGATGGGCGTTTCGGTGGTGCCGGCGGTCCTGCTCGCCGCCTGGGCGATCCGGGCGCGCGGCCGGCCGGCCCTTGGGCTGGCGCCGGTCCTGCTGGCGCCGCTGGTGGTGACCCTGGGCGACGCCGATTGGGCGGCCTTCCTCAAGACGCTGCCCTATGTCGGCAACAACGCCCACATGGTCCGCTGGTGGTCGGTGTGGTCGTTCTTAGGCATGCTGGCCGCGCCCTTCGCCTTCGAGCGGCTGACGCCTCCGGCGCGGCGGCCGGCGGCGCTCGCCGCCTTGTGCCTGCTGATCGCCGCCCAGGCCCATCTGGGCGTCCAGCCGCAAGCCTTCGCCCGCTTCGATCCCGGCCCGGTCGAGCGCGCCCATCAAGCCCTGGCTTCGGGAACCAATCTGCCGCCGATCACCGCGATCGGCCTCAGCCCGACCGACGGCCGACGGGATTCGCCGTTCCTCGACGGCGTGTCGGCCCTCAATTGCTACGAGCCGATCTTCGGCTATCGCCAGCAAAGCTTCCCGCGCGGCGCCCTGACGCCGGGACCGGCCTTGGCCGCCGGCCCGGCCGGGCTGAACGTCAAGAACCCCGCCTGTCTGGTGTGGGGCGCCGCCAACGCCTGCGCGCCCGGCGACCATTTTCCGGCCGAGCGGCGCGACGACGCGGCCGCCTTCCTGGCGTGGCGGCCCTTTCCCTTCGCCGTGCCCTGGTGGCAGTCGGCCGCCCAGGCGCTGGGCGCGGTGGCGCTGCTCGGCGCCCTGCTGGCCATGGTGGCGAAACGCCGCCGGGGCGGCTAGCATGGCGGTGGGTGTCGCTCGGAGGATCGGATGGAAGAGGGGGGGCTTCGTCTGGCGCTGGTGACGCCGGTCCATGACGACTGGCCGGCCTTTCTGCGTCTGGTCGGCGAGATTTCGGCGCTGTCGCCGCAAGGCGTGGCCGCGATCGAGATTTTGGTGGTCAATGACGGCTCGCTGCTGCCCCCGCCCGAGGCGGTGCCGGCCGGCGGGCTGGTCGAGCGGGTCGAAATCCTTGAACTGGCCTGCAATCTGGGCCATCAGCGGGCCATCGCGCTGGGCCTCGCGCAGGTGGTGGCGGCGGGGCGCGCCGACATCGTGGCGGTGATGGATTCGGATGGCGAGGACCGGCCGGGGGACTTGGCGGCGCTGATCGCCGCCCAGGCGGCCGAGCCGGGCTCGGTCGCGGTGGCGCGCCGCACCCGCCGCTCCGAGGGGGCGGTGTTCGCCCTGTTCTATGTTCTTTACAAGCTGCTGTTCCGCATGCTGACCGGGCAATCGATCTCGTTCGGCAATTTCGCGGTGCTGCCGTTCGCCGCCGCCCGGCGCCTCGCCTATATGGCCGAGACCTGGAACCATTTGGCCGGCGCGCTGGTCCGCTCGCGGCTGCCGCTGGCGATGGTGCCGACGGCGCGCGGCCGGCGCTGGTTCGGCGTCTCGCGGCTGGGATTCATCGGGGTCACCGTGCATGGCTTGCAGGCGGTGTCGGTGTTCGCCGACCGGCTGTTCGCGCGGCTGCTGCTGCTCTCGGCCGCGCTGGCCGCCTTCTCGCTGGGCGCGGCGGCGGTGGTGGTCGGCATCCGCCTGTTCACCACGCTGGCCATCCCCGGCTGGGCGAGCGGCATCGTCGGCCTGCTGGCGGTGGTCTTTCTGCAGGCGATC
>JADGAL010000063.1 GCA_015232025.1 Alphaproteobacteria bacterium | reverse complement strand
CCCCCGCCCAGCCTGGAAGAGCTTCACCGATTGGGTGTCGAGGCGGCCACGGCCGGGAGATACGGCGAGGCGGAAAGGTTTCTTCTTCGCCCCCGCCGGGAGGGTTATGGCCCAACGCTGCTGTTCCTGGCCGAGACCATGGATTCGATCGGATTCACCCCCGGACTTCGCCAGCAGCCGAACGACATGCAGGCCTTGCAGCTCTACACCAGCGCCTGCCGGGGTGGTGTAGCGGGAGCGCGCGAGGCGATTTTGCGTCTGAAAAAGGTTCTCGACGAAAGCGCCGGGCGAGGCGATGTCGTCGCCCGCGAGATATTGCGGCTGGAAATGCCAAAGGCGAAAGCCGTTTGCCCGTGACAGGAGGCTTGAGCATGCAAAGTCATCTCCGCATCGTCTCGGTGTGCGCCACCGTTTTGTTCCTCTGGCAGTGGTCGCTCGCTCCGGTGGCCGCCGCCTCCCGGCCTTTGCAGGTGGAGGGCGTCGAGGGACTGGATCAGCGCATTCTCACACAGCCTACGGCCCGATTGCGGTCACGGCCTGAATCCGACGGGCGCGGCCTTCCCACCTTCTCCCATTTTTACGTGTTCGAGCGCACGATGATTGCCGGCAAGGAGTGGCTGCGGGTGGGCCCCAACCGTCTGCGGGAGCCGACAGGCTGGCTGCCAGCCTCGGAGACGGTCCCTTGGAAGCAGGCCATTGCTCTGTCGTTCAACCAGAACACGGACCGCCTTCCGGTCGTGTTCTTCGACCGCCGTGATGTGTTGCGGACGGCCTTGGAGAAACCGGATCGCACCGCGCATTTTTCCGAGTTGGTGTTGGCGGCACGTGAGCGGCGGATCGACCCTGCCTCGGGTGTCGTCGCGTTGGAGCCGTATCCCGTCGCCGACTTCGCGTCGTCTTTCTATCTCCTACCGATCCTGCACGCCGAGGACGTCAGGATTAGGGGGCGCCGCGGCGGGACCAAGATGATCGAGGTGGCGTCGGTGGTGGAGCCGCTTCGGGAACCGGAGCCGCCCAGGCCCTTCGAAGCCGGTATCGTGTTCGTCATCGATACGACGACCTCGATGGACAAATACATCGACCGAACCCGCGCCACCGTCCGGCGCATTCTCGATCATATTCGCGGCTCGGCCATCGGCAAGCGGGTCAGTTTCGGACTGGTGGGATTCCGCGACAGCACGGAGGGCCGGCCCGGCCTCGAATACGTGACCCGGGTCTTTCATCCGCTGCGTTCGGACTTCGACGGCAGGGAGTTCCTGCGCGCCCTGGACGGAATGAAGGCTGCCACCGTCTCCTCCCACGGGTTCGAGGAAGACGGCCTGGCCGGCGTCATGGCGGCACTCGACATGCCGGGTTGGAGGGAATTCGATGGCCGGTTTGTGGTAATGATAACCGACGCTCCCGTGCGCCAGGGAGGTGATCCCCGCAGTTCGACCGCCCTGGATCCCGGCACCGTCGCGATCAGCGCGACGACGGCCGACCGCTTCACGGCGATTTTCTCGTTGTTTCTGCAGACGCCCGAGGGAAAGCAGCATCATGACAAGGCGGCGATGCAGATGCGGCAGCTCTCACACAACCCGGTGACCGGGAAACAAGCCTATTTCCCCGTTCCGGAGGGCGACGTCGGTTCCTTCGGCGACAGCGTGGATCAACTGGCGGACGCCATCGTCTCCCTGACTCGACAGGTCGAGGGCGAGGCGGCGGCGACGGCTCCCGCCGACGATCCGGTGACCGAGGCGGTGTTCGAGATCGGACGCGCGATGCAACTGGCGTGGCTGGCGCGGCACCGCTCCACACTGGCCCCGGAGATTCGCTCGGCGTGGTGTGCCGACTTCGACGCGACTGCAGACAGGCCCCGAATGAGTTTCGACGTCAACGTTCTGTTGACCCGCAACCAGCTGAACGATCTCTACCAGGCGCTGGACGCCCTGGCCCAGACGGCGGCCAAGCGGCTGGATGATCCCGACGGGGAGCAATCCTTTTTCGCGCTGCTGCGCGAGGTTCTTGCCAGGGCGCAGACCGACCCCACCACTCTGCAATCTCTCGATCCGTCCTTCGCCACCAGCACCCCCAGCGCGGCCGACATCGACAGTCTCGAACAATTGGTTGCCGCCTGGGTCGATCATCTTCCCTACCAAAGTGATCTTCTCGGCAGACGGCCCGAAGATCTCGAACGCCTGAGTCCCCATGAACTGAGCCAGATGCTGGAGGGCATCCAGGTGAAGAAGGAGATGTACGGCAACTATTTCCGCGACATCGACCGCTGGGTCCGGCTGAACCCGGAAGCGGGCATCGAAGAGGCCGTCTATCCCGTGCCTCTGGCCCTGATGCCATGACCGATGCCTTGCCTCTGGTCGACATACGCGACATGACCGTCGAGCGCTCCGATGGGGACCGCCGGTTTCGACTCGGGGTGTCCGAGCTGGCGCTCCGCGCGGGTGACAGGGTGGCGGTTCTCGGGCCTAGCGGCAGCGGTAAAAGCACTTTGGTCGACACCGTGGCCTGCGCCCGCGCCCCGACCACGGTCCGGCGCTTTTCCGTCTGCCCGCCGGGAGCGTACCGGCCGCTCGATGTCGCCGACGCATGGCGCCGAAGGCATGAGAACGACCTGACGGCCCTTCGGGGTCACCTTTTCGGCTATGTCCACCAAGCCGGCGCCTTGTTGGAGTTTCTGACCGTCCGCGAAAACATCGCCCTTGGTCAACGCTTGGCAAACCGGTTCGATTCAGCGCGGATCGATGCGCTGGGCGAGCAACTGGGAATCCGTCACCTCTTTTCCAGCCATCCGGACCGTCTGTCCGGCGGCCAGCGGCAGCGTGTCGCCATCGCGCGGGCCATCGCCCATCGGCCGTCGATCGTCGTGGCCGACGAGCCGACGGCGTCGCTGGACCGCGCGACGGCTCGCGTGGTGATATCGTTGCTGTTGCAGGTGACGACCGAGGCCGCCTTGCTGGTCGCCACGCACGACACGGCCCTGATGAGCGAGTTCGGATTCGCCACCCTAGTGGTGGACGAAGCCGATAAAGATGCCGAGGCTGGTCTGCAGACAATGATTGTGCGGGCGGCTGGGCGGGGGGAGGTCGCGCCGTGAGCCGCCCGCACCAGGGGGCCGTGCTCGGCCTGCGCGACCTGTTGCACGACCGCGCTGGCTTTTTCACCCAGACCATGGCTCTGGCGGCCGTCCTGGCACCTCTGCTACTACTTTACAGTCTGCGGGTCGGTGTGGTTGGAACCCTGCTTGAGGAACTGGAATCGGATCCCCGGAACCGGCAATTGCTGACCACGCGACAGGGCCATTTCCCTAATGGCTTCATAGAGCAGCTGCGGCTGGATCCTCGTGTCGCTTTCGTGTCCGGCCACGCCTCGCCCATCGCTCGTTCCTTGTCCTTATCCGTGGCCGAGGGGGCGGTGGTCCCGCAGGTCCGGGGCGTCGTTCTGGCCAGCGGGCCCGGCGACCCGCTGATGCCCCCCGGCGCGGCGGCGCCCGGCGAGCGCGAGGTTCTGCTCACGCCATCTCTGGCCGAGCGCCTGAGCGTTGCGCCGGGTGACCGAGTTCGCGTCGAGCCGTCGAGGCGTCTGGACGGCGTCGAAGAGGTTCTGGACCTGACGCTGACAATCACCGGCCTGACCGACCAAGCGGTCTGGGACGCCGAAGGAGCCCTGCTGGCGGAATCGACGCTGGCAGCCATCGAGCAATGGCTCGACGGAACGGCCATTCCGGAGTTTGGCTGGCACGGACGCGATCCCGACGCCCCCTTCGCCTTTCGCAATTTCAGGCTGTACGCACGGAACCTGACCGATTTGAAATCGCTGCATGCGGACTTGTCGCGTGATGTCCCGGTCCGGGCTCCGCGTCTCGCTGATTACGAAGCCGTCGTGCAGCTCAACCGAGGACTCGGGATCGTTTTCGGAGTCATCGCCACCTCGGGCGGGCTGGGATTTCTTTTGTCGTTCGGCGCTACCCTGTGGGGCAATGTCAACCGCAAGCGGCACGCGCTCAGCGTGTTGCGGCTTCATGGCCTGCTTCGCCGCCATGCCGCTCTGTTTCCCGTGGCGCAGGCCGTCGGCATTGCCGTCGCCGGGTGCATTCTGGCCGTGGCGGCCCATGCCGCGGCCGCCCTGATTCTGAACGTCGTCCTTTCGGACAAATTGATCGTCTCGGGCACGGTGAGCCGGCTCGAGCCAGCCCATTTGGCGGCAGCGTTCGGAATGACCATCAGCATGGCCCTGCTAGCTTCGCTTTCCGCAGCTTGGCAGGTGCTGCGTATCGAACCGGGAGAAGGAATCAATGCGCTCTGACCGGAAGCTCATTAGACTGTCGAGCCTTTTGGCCCTGAGTCTGCTCGTGATCGGCGATTCTTCTTTCGCGGCGAAAGGGGCCGGTTGGCCGTCGGAGTGGTACAATCCCAAGCCCCAGCCGGACGATTTGGTTCTGCCCATGCCCTGTGGTGGTGCCATGGCGTTTCGACGGGTGGACACGCTGACCAGCGACCAATGGCTCTCTGATCAGAAAATCTCTCTCGGGCGGGCCAACGACGCGACCGCCCACGCCGAGGACAGCCGTTTCGCCTATCTGGCGGGTAGTTTTTCCGCCGAGGGAGCGCCCAGGCAACGCCACTACTTCATCGGGAAGTACGAGCTCACCTTGGCCCAGTTCCAGGCCGTCATGGACAAGACGTGTCCCGACCCCGGACAGATGGGGGAAGAGGGCGGTCTGCCCAAGGAGGGGGTCGGCTGGTTCGATGCCGTGAATTTCTCCCAGAAATACAGCCAGTGGCTACTGCGCAATGCTCGGGACAGCCTGCCGCACGAGGACGGCGTGCCGGGTTTCGTGCGCCTGCCGACCGAGTCCGAATGGGAGTACGCGGCCCGGGGGGGGGAAATGCTTCGCTCGCGCATGGCCGACCAGACCCATCCCATGAAGGGCGATATTTCGGAATACGCCTGGGGTTCGTCGCAGTGCGACGGGCAAACCCAGTATGTCGGCGGCCTAAATGCCAACCCGCTCGGCCTCCACGACGTGCTGGGCAATGTCGGCGAGATCGCGCTCGAGCCCTATCGGGCCACCGCGCCGGGACGCATGCATGGCCAAGTCGGTGGATACGTCGTTCGCGGCGGATCCTGTCGAACCAGCGAGTTCCAGTTGCGCAGCGCCGACCGTCTGGAGTTGCCCCTATTCGACGTCGAGACCGGCGAGGTGACGCGCCAGCCTTTCACCGGTTTCCGCCTGACCGTCGGCGCTCCGGTGGGAACCAGCGTCAAGCGGCTCGATGATCTGCGTCAGAGCCACGCCGCCCTGGGTGGCATCCGCGCCACCGACCTGATCGACGGCGATCCGGTCGCCAGTGCTCGGGCTCTCGCCGCTGCCGCAGGCGACCCTGGTCTGGCGAAGACTCTGAACCAACTGGCGTCTCAGATCACCACGGAACTCGCGCGCCGAACCGAGATCGAGGAGAGCGCGGCACGCATGACCGTGCTCAGCGCCGGCGTGATGATGCGCAGCTACAGATACGACTTTTCCGGCGTGCGAACCCTGGAAGCGGCCATTCAGATCAAGAAGTCGGAAGAACGCGAGCATTTGGAAAAGCGCCGCGACGGATTGCTCGCCCGCGCTTCCCTCACCGGGCAGGCCTATCTGTCGATGCTGCTCCAGGCCACCGAGGATCTCGGCCCTGACCTGTTGCGGTCACAACTTCCGAGGGTCGAACGGGCGTTGAGCTATGAAGACGCGGATATGGTGGTTAAGTTGACCCGGCTGTTCGTCGCCCACAGTACTCGCCACGCGACCCGCCCACCTGCGAACCTGGACGAGTTCCTGACCGAAATTCTCTCGGTTCAATGACGGACGTCCGGAGGCTCACATGACGCAACGACTGCTTACCGGAATAGCCTGGGGCTTCTTCTTCGTGTTCTGTCTGGCTGCCGGGACGCTGATGTTTCAGGCCTGCGGGCTATCTCTGCCCGGTATCGGGACGATCGTCGCCGCATGTGACCCGCCGCGCCTCCAGACGCCGCCCGAAGCACACAGAACCGCATACCTGCAAGCGCAGCTCTTGGAACTCGAACGGCGCCTCACGCTGGCACCGCCGTGCGCCACAGGCACCTGTGAGGCCAGGAGTTCCGGCGACCGCCGGCCGACCGATATTCTCCTGCTACAAGACGCCACGGGGTCATTCGCCTCGAAGCTGTCGTCAATGCGGCCAATTCTGGACGCTCTCGAAACCTGGATCCGGCGGCAGCGCAGCGACATCAGGGTCGGATTGGCGATTTTCCAAGACAAGCCCCGGGAGCCATTTGGAAAACCGGAAGACCTCGTCCTCCGGATCGTGGCCCCCCTGAGCGCCGACACGCAGGAACTGAAACGAGCCGTCGCCAACCTTCGTGTGCCCGACGGTAGCGGCGGCGCGACCGTGAGCGAAGCGCAATTCGAAGCCATAGTGGAGTCGCTGGGGACAGAGTCGGGATACCGGTCTCTCGCACGGCGCTTTCTCGTCGTCATCACTGATGCTGCGCCGCATGTGGCCGGTGACTGGGCCGACGCGCCGGCGCCCGAGGATGGAGCGGCGGATGGTGACCCATTGAACGAGGACTACCCCTCCGACACCCAGGTTTCCGAACTGTTGAGCCGTTCCGACGTTGTTCCGATTTTCCTCGTGTGGGCCGGGGCCGTTGGCAGGTATCAGAGCTTTGTCGACCTGCATGGGACAGGCTCGGTGATTCTTCTCGATGACTTTTCGCAACTGGTCACCGCATTGTCGCAGGGTCTGAGGTCCGCTTGTCGGTAGCGGAACGTGTCAACGCGAATGAGACACTGACGCCATCGAATTAGGCAGCCAAGTTCTGGGGCCTGTCGGGCTGGTTGATCCAGGCCGCCGTCGGCGGGGCGGGCGCCTTGGGCGGGGCGCTGACGAAGCGGTTCGGGTGACGCGCGTGGGCGGCGTCGAGCACGGTTTGCCGCTGTCGCTGGAACTGCCCGGCTTGACCGGAATGGACCTGCTGAGGCGTGAGCAGGCCGATTCCGCTGTGGTGGTGCTGGTTGTTGTACCAATCGAAAAAGCGGCGGCAGAAGGCGCGGGCGTCCTGGATGGAGCCGAAGCGATCCGGGAATTCGGGGCGATATTTCATCGTCTTGAACTGGCTCTCGGAATAGGGATTGTCGTTGGACTGGTAGGGCCGTGAATGGGTCTTGGTGACGCCGAGATCGGCCAGCAAATGGCCCGTGACCTTGGCGGTCATGGCCGAGCCGCGATCGGCGTGCAGGGTCAGGGCGCCGGGTTCGATGCCGTGGCGCCGACAGGTCTCGGTGATCAGCTTGCTCGCCAGATGGGCGCTTTCGCGATCCGCCAGCATCCAGCCGACCACGCAGCGGCTGAAGATGTCGATGATGACGTAGAGCTGGAAGTAGCTCCATTTGGCCGGCCCCTTGAGCTTGGTGATGTCCCACGACCAGACCTGGTTGGGGCCGGTGGCGAGCAATTCCGGCTTGGCATAGGTGGGGTGGGTCAGTTGAACCCGGCGCTCGCGGACCTGCTGATTGGCGGCCAGAATCCGGTACATGGTGCGGATCGAGCACAGATAGCCGCCTTCGTCGAGCAAGGTGGCGTAGACCTCGGATGGAGCGAGGTCGACAAAGCGGTCCTCGCTCAGCACGGCGAGCACATGGGCGCGCTCGCCGGCCGTCAGCGCGCGGCTCTGCCGACGCGGCGACGGGGCCGCTTGCGCGGCGTCGTCTTGGCGGTGTCGGTAGACGCTGGCCCTGGACACCCCCAACGCGGCGCACACCGCTCGACGTTGGCCGGCCGGCGCCTCGGCGGCCAGGGAGGTCAGGTCTCGTCGTCGTTGCGCTCGAGATCGATCGCCAGGATTTGCGCCGCTTTTTTTTGGATATCGATGATGAAGTGGGCCTTGGCCAACTGGCGCTCCAACCGGGCGTTCTCGCGGCGAAGCCGGTCGAACTCGGCCTTGTCGACGCCCTTGGCCGCAGGCGGAGGACCCCGCCGCACCGGGGCGCGCGCGACCAGGACGCCTTGCTTGCGCTGCCGGCGCCATTCCACCAGCGACGACGAGTACAAGCCTTCACGGCGCAAGACCGCTCCGCCTTCGCCTGGCTTCGCGCGGTCGAGCTCATCCAGGATCGCCAGCTTGTACGCCGCCGTGAATACCCGCCGATGCGCTTTCGCCGCCACCTCCGGATCCGGAGGTGGCGGCGAAAGCGCCCCTCCATCAACTGCGATCGTATTCACACGCTTCGTCATTACTCAGTTCCCCTGTGCCGTGCTCACTGAACGACATCCGTCGATGTGTCGCAAGCACGTTGGCACAGAGGGATCCGGATCGACCTTACGGCACGAGTGCTGGAACAGAGCACCATCGAGAGTCTTTTTGACCACCTCCTATCCAAGCTTGCCCTTGCTGGAGTTGTCAAGCCGACCGTCGTGGGAGCCACGGTGGAAACGATCGCCGCACGTTATGCCGATTCCATTGCGACGGCCATCTCTCACCATCCGTCGCCCATACCCATATGGCTGGTGTTCGATAGTTTGGATCGTGCCATCATGCCCGAGATAAGCCGTTTCATCTGTGAATTGGCACACCTGCGGTTGGAAAACGACATGACCGGCTGCGTCCTGTTTCTGCTGGGGGCCGGCCGAGATTACGGCGTCAAAGACCCCTATCATCTGGCGTTGCTGGAGAATCTTTCGGTCTTCTTGCCCAATGAGGTGGCCCACGCCGCTGCTACCCTCAACGCCCTCGGGAATCGTCCGTTTACTGAAGACCGGCTTCAGCAGAAGGTAACGGCGATGCAGGCGCAACTCACCGGCGCCAACGTGCGGGATGCGTGCGCCGCCATCTCCAGAATGCTCACCGAATTGCGGATCGAGGTGAAGGCATGACCGACATCACGCTTCCGTCACTGGGGGCTATCGACCGGCCAGGGCCGGCCCAGGATATGTGGGCGGTCGCTGCCGTGCGTGAGAGCTATCGCCCGGAGGCGCTACTGACCTCCTGGCTGGAGAGCCATCTCGAAGCCTCGCGGGAGGCGCGGCGCGCGGCGATGCGAACCGCCCTCGATCTGCAATCCGCTGGCACGCCATCGACGAACCTTTTGGGGGAGGCGGCGCGGCGCCTGCCATCGCGCCGGCGCCTGGAGGTTCTTCAGATGGTCGGGCTCGAGCGGGCGAGGCGCGCCCTGTCGGCGGCCAGCCCGCAAAGCCGGACATTGGCTGAACGCACCCTGGCCGCTCTCCTGGCGGGAGAGAGGGTGCCTGTCAATAGGCAAGATCGCGTCCAACTGATGGCATTGAGCATGGTCGCCCCCTGGGCGGCGGCGGCCGGTGTGCCACTCCCCTTCGAACCTCGTGAAATCGAGCGGAATCTTGGCCAGTTGGATTTCCTGCGGATCATCGGCGGTCCCGACCTGTACCGCTTCGTCGGCCGTGACGACCTCAGGCGCAGTCTGCAGGCGCAGTGGGACAAAAGGCGACCCCGGTTCTCTCGTACCGTTCTGGTGGAGGGACCCGGCGGGATCGGCAAATCCCTGGCCATCAGCCGGTTCATTGCCGATCTGCTGGAGAGTCGCGACCCTGAAAACCGCCCGGCCGCAGTGTTCCATCTCGATTTCGACCGCCCGTCACTTCAGCAGGCAAGGACCTCGACGATCTTCCTCGAGTTCGTGCGGCAGGCTGCTCGCTGGTGGTGTCCTAACAGACAAGAGGAGCTGTCGAGTCTTGCGCGAGACCTTTCTGCGGGAGGAGCCGATCTTGAATTTGGTGGACGTGTTTCCAGGAGCATTGAGGCGGCCAGCCGCTACCCCTGGCTCGCGCATATGCTGATCGATGCGCTGGGACTGGAGGCAAATCGGGGCATCATAATTTTCGTGGACAGTTTCGAGCAGGTCGAGACCTTCGACGATATTGCGGCGAGAAGCGCGGCCAGAGCCTGTGAGTCGATTGAGCACACCGGCGTTCCGGTTCTCTCCATCTACGCATCAAGAGCATTCCGACGGCCGAAATTTATCCGTCCCAGCAAACTGATCCGTCTTTCGCAATTCCGGGTGCATGAGGCCGAGGCCTATCTGCTGAACGAAGCTTCCCGCAAGGGCATCGCGGTGACCCCGCCAATTGCCCGCGAAGTGCGAAAGTCCGTCGGCCGCTCCCCTCTGGCGCTGCGGCTGGCGGTTGAGCTGCTGGAAAAAGAGGCCGAGACGTTCGATCCCCGCCAATGGGGGGACCTCGCGCGCAAGTCTCCGGAACGCGTTCAGGCCACGCTCTACGACCGGATCCTACATAGGATCCGCAATCGCGAACTGAGGAAGATTGCCATTCCTGGGCTTCTCGTGCGCCGCCTGACCCCGGAGGTTATCGCCGAGGTGTTGGCGGGACCCTGCCTACTGGATCTATCCAAGAGTTCGCCCAAAGGCTTGATGGAAGGGGCCCTGCGCGAGGGGCAGCTTTTTATCAGCGATCCGTCTGACCCCGGCGCGCTGCGGCACCGGCAGGACGTGCGTTCCTTGATGCTCGCTGATCTCGAAACGGTCATCCCCGAGGAAGTGGCCGGGGAGATCAACAGGCGCGCGGTCGCCTTCTACGCGGAGCGCGGCGGGTTCCACGACCGCGTCGAGGAACTCTATCATCGGCTTCGGCTCAACCAGTCGGTCGAGCAACTCGATGCTCGATGGATACCCGAGGCGGGCCTTGCGTTGAAGCCCGCGTTGCGGGAGTTTCCGGTTGAAGCGCGTAGCTACGTCCGGGCGCAGCTTGGCGCCGCCTCTGTGCAGGATTCGGAGCGGCCATCTCCAACCCACCAAGCGGCGCGCTCCCCGCGCGAATGGCAAGAGATGCGGCTCTTTGCCCAGAAGGAAATGCAGTCCGGTGGCGTCTCGCCAGATTTTTTGGATTGGCTCGCGCGTGAAAAACTGGATCGATTGGACGGGCCTCTTGCTGACATTTATGCCGATTTTCTCGTCCGCCAGGGGCGCCATGACCAACTTTTGGACGAGGCCCGGGCGCTGCTAACCAATCAGAGGGGGCTCTTTCCCGGCGAGGCCGCCGTGGGGGTGTTCTCGCTGGCGGCGGCCGTACTCGAAGGACGCCAGCTATTGAGCGAGGCTCAAACGTTCTGGCTGCAGGCCTTGCGCCTAGCCACGTCTCTGGAAGATGAGGCGCTCCGTCTGGCCAGCCTGATCGGTTCCATTCGGATACGTCGTAAACTCGCGGCGGGATCCCAGGCTCGGAAACAGGAACTAGACCAGGCGCTTGCTCTTCTGACGGGCCGGATCCAAGCTATCTCTAAGCAGCGCGTCCTGGCGCGGGAAACTGCAGCAGAACTCGCTGAAGTTCTGCTGGACGAGGAGCAAGGCGAGGGGAGGCAAGCCGTTCGGAGACTGATCTCCTTCGTTCTTGAGGCGAACGAGGCATTCCCGAGCGCGGGCGACAATCCCCTTCGCCTGGAGGAAGTCGCAAAGACGCTTTTCGGTGGTCCAGGACCCTCCTCTGTCAGTGTACTGCACGATTTGACGGCAAAGCTGCTATACAGTTCACAACCGGATGATTTGAGGCGCCTCGTAGGCGTGTTGCGGGAAGAGGTCGACTGGTCCCTGGCCCGCGCAGCGTTGCCAGAGAGTCGGTAGAATGCGTCGGGAACCGTCCTGGGAGCGATGCGGTATACGGCTGACGACGTGAAGGTTGCCGTCCCTCATGCCCGAGTATTTCGCACATTCCTTCGATGACCCCGCCCGTGAATGGGAACGCCTCGTGGACTATCTGGACCGGGTGTCCGAAAAGGCGGCCGATTTCGCCGGACAACTCGGAGCCGAGAAGTGGGGGCGGGCAGCCGGGTGGCTGCACGACCTGGGCAAGGCCAGTGACGCTTTCCAGGCGCGTTTGCGTGGAGGCCCGCCTTGCGATCATTCGACCGCCGGCGCGGCCGAGGCGATCCGCGTCCATGGAGGCGGAGCGGGGCGTCTGTTGGCCTATGCCGTCGCCGGCCATCACGGCGGACTGCCCGATTCTCACGAACTCGACGCTCGGCTGGACGCGCCGCCGCTCTGCGACAGTGCGGCCTTGCCCGATCCGCCGTCTCCGGGATTTTTGCCCGAAACTCATCGCAACGACCCGTTCGCCATCTCGGCCTTCACGCGGATGCTGTTCTCCTGCCTGGTGGACGCGGACCGCCTGGAAACCGAGCGCCTGTATGCCCCCGAGACGTGGCGCACGCGTGCCTCCTGGCCTCCATTGGCAGAGATGCGATCCCGCCTCGACCGCTTTCTGGAGCGCAAGCAGCGCGAGGCGTCACCGTCCATGATCAACCAGCGTCGGGCCGAGATCCTGCGGCGCTGCCGGGCCGCGGCGGCCTGGTCGCCCGGATTCTTTTCGCTGACCGTTCCCACGGGGGGCGGCAAGACCCTGTCGTCGCTGGCCTTCGCGCTGGAACATGCGCTCGAGCACGGTCTGCGGCGGATCGTGTACGTGATTCCCTACACCAGCATCATCGAGCAGAACGCCGCGGAATCCGGCAGGCGGTCGGCGCCGACGCCGTGCTCGAACACCATTCCAACGTCCGGGTCTCGGGCGACGAGCCGGACGAGGACGCCAAGGACAGGCTGCGCCTGGCCGCCGAGACCTGGGACGCGCCGCTGATCGTCACCACCAACGTGCAGTTCTTCGAAAGCCTGTTCGCCAGTTCTCGGGGTAGACCCAACAGTCGTGTCACCAGGGGCCATTTGAGGAACGACATGCGGAAGCGGCCGGGCTGACCTACTTCCGGGGCTGTTTTGGACGTCCCGGCGGGCGCTCCTTGAGCCTTGAGATTGTTGAATGGCTTACGTTGTAGGTGCGGGCGATGTCGGTCAGCGCCTCACCGTTGTCGCACCGCAGGATCGCCTCGCGCACCTGATGCGGCGTGAGCTTCGGCGGCCGGCCGAGCTTGACTCCCCGCGCTTTGGCGCGCGCGCGGCCCTCGCCGGTGCGGGTACGGATCAGGTCGCGCTCGAACTCGGCCAATCCGCCGAGCACGGTCAACAAGAGGCGGCCATGCGGCGTGGTCGTGTCGGCCCACCCATCGCCCAGGGAACGGAAACCGGCCCCTTTCGCGGTGATTGCGGCCAGCGTGTTGAGCAGGTCGCGGGTCGACCGAGCCAACCGGTCGAGCCGCGTTACCACCAGCACGTCGCTGGCGTTGAGCGCGTCGAGCGCACGTTTGAGCTGGGCGCGGTCGGTCTTCGCCCCGCTCGCCACCTCGCGGAACACCTTGCCGGCCCCGGCCGCAGTCAGGGCGGAGACCTGCGCCTCCACGCTCTGACCGTCCGTCGATACGCGCGCGTAGCCGTAAATCATGGTGCGATTATGCACATATGTTTTGCACAGGAAAAAGTATGTGTTGCCAGTTAGTCGAATCCTGTGCAGAAATCATGATTTATGCACAGGATTCGGTTCCGGGGGTCCAGGACGTGAGCGTCGACGACCGCATCTGCACGCCTTGGCTGCTGACTGCGGCGGACCACGCCCTCGTTGGGGAGAAAAGCCGGGCCAACCGGCTCGCCTTCGCCGTGCTGCTGCTGTTCCACCGAGCCCACGGCCGGTTTCCGAAAAAGCCGGCGGAAG
>JADGAL010000062.1:13284-13732 GCA_015232025.1 Alphaproteobacteria bacterium | reverse complement strand
GAGCCGGCTTTGCCGATCCGCCGCATAGGTTCCCAGATAAGACAGGTCGGCCCGGTAATGGGCGGCGGGCGGCACCGGCCGGTACAGCGCCGGATCGGCATGGCCGTACAACGGCACCACCCGACGCGCCCCCAGGCGCTGGCGCAGCGCCCCCGGCGCCGGGCCGCCGGTATAGCTGAACACCAGGCGGAAATCGGCCAGCCCGCGGGCCGGCGGCAGCCACGGCACCGCCTCGCCGCGCGCCAGAAGGCCCAAGGTGACCGGCGTGTCCAGGTCGTAGAACACCGGCAGCGCCCGCCCGCCCTCCAGCAGCAGGTCCGTCGCCGCCACGGCGTCCGGGCAATAGGAGGTGGTCATCCCGGCGTCGGCGTCGGCCAGTTCGGCCCGCGCCCGTTCGCGCGCCGACTCCCAGTCGGCGTAAAGCACCAACTCGGCCCCCGGCACGGCG
>JADGAL010000062.1:0-13256 GCA_015232025.1 Alphaproteobacteria bacterium | reverse complement strand
ACCCTGGGATAGTCGCCCAGGTAATGCTCGGGCGCGGTTTGAACGCCGTGCAGGTCGATGTTGTGGAACCACGGCCCAAGCTGGCGGGCGCGGGCGCGGATGCGATCCGGGTCGATCATGACCTCGCCTTCATGAGACGATTCGTTCGTTCAGGGCGACCAGCTTGGCGCCCCATTCGCCAAGCGCCACCGTGCTGATCCCGGCGGGATCGACCTCGATGCGCGAGACGGCGTCGAGCGGCAGGCCCAGGACGTGCAGCAGCGCCGCCTTGATGACGTCGCCATGGCTGAACAGGACCACGGGGCGCGGCGCGGCCGTCAGGCGGCGCAGATGGCCGACGATGCGGGCCTGGACCTCGGTCATGCTCTCGCCGCCGGGCGGGCGGGTGCGGGCGCGGTCGCGGTTCCAGTCGTGCCACACCGGATCGGCGTCGAGTTCGGCGAAGGACCGCCCCTGCCAGACGCCGAAATCGATCTCGTTCAGGGCGTCGACGGTCTCGACCGGCAGCCCCAGGCGGCGGGCCAGCGGCAGGGCGGTCTCGCGCGCCCGCTCCAACGGGCTGGACTGGATCGCCGCCACGTCGAGGCGGGCCAGACGCTCGGCCTGGGCGCGGCCCAGGGCGTTCAAGCCGACGCCCGCCATCCGCCCGGCCAGCGCCCGCCCGAGCAGATCGTGTTCGGCGTGGCGGACCAGCAGGATCATTCGCCGGACGCCACGAAGCGGTCGATGCGGCGGCGCGCCTCGTCGTCGGTGAACTGGGTGGGCGGCGACTTCATCAAATAGCCGCACGGCCCGGAAAGCGCGCCCCCCACCCCGCGGTCGAGCGCCAGCTTGGCGCAGCGGATGGCGTCGACCACCACGCCGGCCGAGTTGGGCGAATCCCAGACCTCGAGCTTCAATTCGAGGGTCAGCGGCAGGCCGCCGAAGCCGGTGCCCTCCATGCGGATGTGGGCGATCTTGCGATCGGTCAGCCAGGGAACGTGGTCGGCGGGGCCGATATGCACCGCATCGGCGTCGAGCGGCACCGCCAACTGGCTGGTCACCGCCCGCGTCTTCGAGACCTTCTTCGAGTCCAGCCGGTCGCGTTCCAGCATGTTGAGGAAATCGGCGTTGCCGCCGAAATTGAGCTGATAGGTGCGGTCCAGCCGCACGCCGCGCTCGCCGAACAGGTTGGTCAGCACGCGATGCACGATGGTCGCGCCGACCTGGCTTTTCACGTCGTCGCCGATCAGCGGCAGGCCGCGCGCCTCGAAGCGGCGGCGCCAAGCGGGGTCCGAGGCGATGAACACCGGGATGCAATTGACGAAGGCGCAGCCCGCCGCCAGGGCCTGCTCGGCATAGAACTCGGTGGCCTTTTGCGAGCCGACCGGCAGGTACGAGACCAACACCTCGGTGCGGCTGGCGGCCAGTTCGGCGGCCACGTCGACCGGCGGCGCGGCGGATTCCTGGATCGCGTCGCGCAGGAAGTGGCCCAAGCCGTCAAGCGTCGGGCCGCGCTTGACGATCACCCCGGTGGCGGGTGGATCGGCGAAGCGGTGGGTGTTGTTGGGGGGCGCGCCGATCGCCTCGGCCACGTCGCGGCCGACCTTGCCCACGCCGATGTCGAAGGCCGAGGCCACCCGGATGTCGGCGATGCGGTAGCCGCCGACCTCGGGATGCATCAGGCCGGGCACCGGCTCGTTGCCGCGCGCCCGCCGGTAATGACTCACCCCCTGGACCAGCGAGGAGGCGCAATTGCCGACGCCGACGATGCCGACCCGAATTTCGCCGGACATGCTTCCCTCCGCTAGACCCACTCCGGCTTCAGATGGTCGCGGCGGGGCCGGCGCACAGAACCACCTTCCGTCGATCGAGCGGGGCGGAGGGCTATCGGGTTTTCTCGATCGCGCTCAGCGGGCCGCCTTATGGTCACCCTGTTGGCGCTTCTCGACGGTGTCGCGGCCGACGATCTTCGAGAACAGGCCGTCCTCGTCATAAAGCAGGGCCAGATTGCGCTCCTCGAACTCGGCGAAGAACTCGTCCCACGAGATTTCGACCAGGGCGTCGTGCTCGGACCGCGGATTGTCGGGGAACATGATGCGGATGATGCCGACGTCGCCCTCCTTGTGGGTCCGCCCCACGGCCGCCGGCTTGCCGCCCTTCGCTTCGGCCCATTCGCGGATGGAGTCGTGATCGGTGGTGGTGTTGGCCATGCGTTCGCTCCATTCCAGCCATGCGAGTGCAACAGCGTGGCCGCCAGCGGGTTCCCCTGGTATCGTGACCCGACCGGACAAGGAGAAAAGCGATGACCGAGATTCGCGCGTGGGCGGCCCAGGCGCCGCGCACTCCGCTGGCGCCGTGGAGCTTCGATCCCGGACCGTTGGCGCCCGAGGACGTCGAAGTCGCCGTCGAGCATTGCGGCATCTGCCATTCGGACCTGTCGATGCTCGACAACGAGTGGGGCATCTCGCGCTATCCGCTGGTCGCCGGCCACGAGGCGATCGGCCGCGTGGTGGCGCTGGGCGAGCGGGCCAAGGGGCTGAAACTCGGCCAGCGGGTGGGCGTCGGCTGGACGGCGGAAAGCTGCATGCATTGCCGGCCCTGCCTGTCGGGCGACCAGCATCTCTGCGGCGGCGCGTGAGGCACCATCGTGGGCCATGCCGGCGGCTTCGCCGAGCGGCTGCGCGCCCATTGGGCCTGGGCCTTGCCCCTGCCCGAAAAGCTGGACCCCGCCGCCGCCGGGCCGCTGTTGTGCGGCGGCGTCACGGTGTTCGCGCCGCTTCTGGTCTACGGCGTCAAGCCGACCAGCCGGGTGGGCGTGGTCGGCATCGGCGGCCTGGGCCACATGGCGGTGAAGTTCGCCGCCGCCTGGGGCTGCGAGGTCACCGCCTTCACCTCGAGCGAGGGCAAGGCCGCCGAGGCGAAATCGTTCGGCGCCCACAACGTGGTGTCGAGCCGCGATTCCGCCGCCATCCGCCGGCTGGCCGGCTCGCTCGATCTGCTGCTGGTCACCGTCAACGTGACGCTCGACTGGACCGCGCTGATGGCGACGCTGGCCCCCAACGGCCGCCTGCACGTGGTCGGCGCGGTGCTGGAACCGATCCCCGTGCGGGCCTTCGACCTGATCGGCGGTCAGCGCAGCGTCTCGGGCTCGCCCACCGGCTCGCCCACCACCATCGCCACCATGCTGGATTTCGCGGCCAGGCACCAAATCCTGCCGCAAATCGAACGCTTCCCGATGTCCGCGATCAACGAGGCGCTGGCCCGGCTGGGCGAAGGCAAGGCGCGCTACCGCATCGTGCTGGACGCCGATTTCGATCAAGCACGGGCATGACGGGTCCCGTTTTCCCGCGGACCGTCAGGCGCTCGTCAAGAGTTTGACCGCCAACAGCACGGCGGACTCGAAATCGGGCTGCGCCGGATGCGGGCCGGCGGTCATCATCAGGTTGTCGACCAGGCCGAAATTCTCGAC
This sequence comes from Alphaproteobacteria bacterium, assembly GCA_015232025.1. Lineage (GTDB taxonomy): Bacteria > Pseudomonadota > Alphaproteobacteria > Rhodospirillales > Magnetospirillaceae > JADFZP01. The sequence continues at coordinate 9,805 of JADGAL010000062.1, read as the reverse complement.
CAGCATGCCGTGCTGTTTGCAGAAGGGGCGGCCGTCGGCGTCGGGGTCGTGGGGCACCCGGTCGATATACGGGCGGGCGTCCTCGCACCACGCGACCACCGGCTTGCCCAGCGCCTCGGCGAAGCCCATCTCCCAGGCGGTGCCCGGATCGGCGCCCGCGCCGCGGAAGGGCGAGATGCAGGCGATCACCGCGCGGCAGGCGCGGATTTTCTCGATATTGGCGCGGCGGATGGCGGCCGCGTCCTCCATCGTGTCGAGCGGGCTGATCCCGATCAGGCCGTGCTTGGCGCAGGCCTCCTTCAGATACTCGAAGATGTGCCCGGCCGCCGGGTGGAACACGGCGGGTCCGGCGAGATAGACGGTCGGCTTGTCGGTCACCGGAACACTCCTTACGGCGGCGGCGCCGCGATTTCCAGCAGCAACTTGGTCAGACCGGGTTCCTGCACCGCCAGGGCCGCCGCGGCGGGCGTGAACCAGGTCCGCTCGCGCTGGCGCTTCTCGGGCCAGTAGTCGTGCTCGTGGTCGACGCGCATGTGGAACACCAGCACCCGGCATAGCCTGGTCTTGCCGTTTCGCAACCGCTTTTCATATTTGAACTCGCCGATCGGCAAGGTTCCCACCGTGCCGGTCACCCCGGCCTCCTCCCACGCCTCGCGGGCCGCCGCCTCGTGCGGCGCCAGCTTCTTTTGCGGCCAACCCTTGGGGATGACCCAGCGCTTGGTCTCGCGCGAGGTGACCATCAGGATCTCGGTGGCGCAGCCTTCGCCCCGCAGCGGCAGGACGGCGTATTGAACGCGCGCAGGCTTCTTGGCCAATGGTTCTCGCCCCCGCCTCATGCGACCGTGTTGCCGTTTTATGTCACAAGTCCCGCCGGACGGCGACGACGAATTGAGCGGCGGCGGGCGTTGCGCGGGTGAACGTTTCGCCTCAGAATGCGCGCGTTGATCTCCGAAGCGAACTGGGATGGATGCGATGTCGTTCTTGAGCTTGCGGGTCGGCGCCCGCATCTACGCCGGTTTCGGAGTGGTGCTGGCGATCTTGATGTTCATGGCGTGGAACGGATACCGCCATCTCGGGACCGTCGACGGGTTGTTCGCGCGCTATTCCGAGATCGGCGAGAACGGCCAGCGCGTGCTGGGCATCGAACGCGACGTGGCCGGCATGCGGCGCAACGTCCTGCTGTTCGCCGACAGTGGCGACGACAAGACGCTGGCCATCGTCAAGGAGATGCGGGCCGGCCTGAACGGCGAGTTGCTCGCCGCGGTCGCCGCCACCCAGGACCCCGAGCGGCGCCAGATGCTGGAGCGCGCGTCGGCCCTTCTGCGCGCCTATGGCGAAGGCTTCGACAAGCTGGCGGCGTTGCGGATCGCCGTCGGCCGCACCCCCGAGGACGGGCTGCAAGGCGCCCTGCGCGCCGCCGTGCATGGCATCGAGGAAAAGGCCAAGGCCGCCGGCAATCCGGCGCTGACCATCGAAATGCTGATGCTGCGCCGTCACGAGAAGGACTTCCTGCTGCGCAAGCAGGACAAGTACGTCAAGGCGTTCGAGAAGCAGGCGGCCGGCTTCGCCAAGGTGGCGGCCACCCTGCCCGCCGACATGAAAAAGGATCTCGACCAGTTGATGGGCGTCTATCAGGCGCGCTTCGCCGAACTGGCGGCCGCGACGCTGGAACTCGACGATCTGGTCGGGGTGAAGCTGGTCGAAACCGCGACCGCCTTCGCCGACGCCAGCCGCGCGGTGCGCGAGGCCCAGCGCAAGGTGCTGGACGAGATGGAGGGCGAGACCCGCACCCGGATCGCCTCGTCCCAGACCCAGTCGGGGATCGCCGCCCTGATCGCGATGATCGCCGGACTGGCCGTCGCCGGCTTCATCGCGCGGGGCATCGTCGGCCCGGTGCGGGCGATGACCGGCGCGATGGCGCGCCTCGCCGGCGGCGACAACGCCGTCGAGGTTCCGGCCCGCGACTCGACCGACGAGATCGGCGAGATGGCCCAGGCGGTGCAAATCTTCAAGGAAAACGCCATCAAGGTGGTCCGCATGACCGCCGAGCAGGAGGAGGCCAAGCTGCGCGCCGCCGCCGAGCAACGGCGCGCCATGAACAAGATGGCCGACGATTTCGAGGCCTCGGTCAAGGGCGTGGTGCAGACCGTCGCCTCGGCGGCCACCCAGATGAACGACAACGCCGAGGCGATGTCGAGCGTCGCGGAAGAGACCAACCGCCAGTCCACCGCCGTCGCGGCGGCGGCCGACGAGGCGTCGTCCAACGTGCAGACGGTGGCCTCGGCGGCCGAGGAGCTGTCGTCGTCGATCTCGGAAATCAGCCGCCAGGTCGCCCAGGCGGCCCAGGTCTCGACCCAGGCGGTCGAGCAGGCCGAGCGCACCAACCAGATCGTCACCAGTCTGGCCGACACCGCCCAGCGCATCGGCGAGGTGGTCGGGCTGATCAACGACATCGCCAGCCAGACCAACCTGCTGGCGCTGAACGCCACCATCGAGGCGGCCCGCGCCGGCGAGGCCGGCAAGGGATTCGCCGTGGTCGCCAACGAGGTCAAGCACCTCGCCAGCCAGACCGCCAAGGCGACCGACGAGATCGCCGCCCAGATCACCTCGGTGCAGGGCGCCACCGGGCAGGCGGTCGAGGCGATCCGCGTGATCGGCTCGACGATCCGCCAGATCAGCGAAATCTCTTCGGCCATCGCCTCGGCGGTCGAGGAGCAGGGCGCCGCCACCCAGGAGATCGCGCGCAACGTCGAACAGGCCGCCGCGGGCACCGCCGACGTCAGCAACAACATCACGGGCGTCACCCGCGCGGCCGGCGAGGCCGGCCAGGTGGCCGAGCAGGTGCTGCACGCGGCCGGCGAGCTGACCCGTCAGGCGGACCTGCTGCGCGGCGAGGTCGACCGCTTCGTCGCGGGCATCCGAGCCGGGTGAACCGAGCGGCCGAGGCGGTTCTTGTTCAATGGCCTCGACGAATCGTCCCGAGAGGGGTAAACCTGTCCGCGAAGGCAGGTTGGGCGGAATGCAGATCGTCGAGGTCGCGACTGGCACGTTCTGGCTCGAGGTCCCAGAGGCGGATCTACGGGTTCTCTGCGGCTGCCCGGCCGACTCGGTCAAGCATCTGATGAAACGCGGCCTGATCCGCCGCGTCACCCGCGACGGCGTGACCTTCGAGACCGGCCCCAACGCGGTGCTGCTTTCGGACGTCGCGCTGCAAGGCGGCGAGTTCTGCAATCTGTCGGAATTTCCGGTGCTGCAGATGCTGTACCGCCAGGGCATGATCCTGCCCGGCCATCCCAACAATGACGGCGCCAAGCCGATGCTGATCGGCCTGCGCGAGCAGATCGCCGCGCAGATGGAATATATCCGCCGCGGCAATTACGGCCTGGTCAGCGAGGAGGAATTGCGCGAGGCGCAGGTTCCTCCCGACATCGCCGCCGATTGGATGGCCGTCAAGCTGCGCTTCGCGTTCGGCAGCATCCGCGGCCCCGACGACCTGCTGACCCGCATGCCGCTGGGCGACGCGCCGCTGGAAATCCGGGGCGGCGTCACGCTGCGCCGCCTGGACATGAACGTGTTCGAGTTCCGCCATGGCGACGACACCGCCATCGTCGACCTGAACCTCGATCACGGGCAGCATTACGCGCCGCCCTTCAGCCTGGGCTATCACAGCCTGCGCCGCGAGTATTTCGCCGTCGTGCATTCCGGCGAGGGCGACGGCTGGGACCCCAACCGGCCCAGCATGTCCAGCATCCTGATGTTCCAGGGCCGCATCTTCCTGATCGACGCCGGCCCCAATCTGCACGCCGTGCTGGGCGCTTTGGGCATCGGCATCCACGAGGTCGACGGGCTGTTCCACACCCATTGCCACGACGACCACTTCGCCGGCCTGACCACCCTGGTGCGCGCCGACCACCGGGTGCGCTATTACGCCACGCCGGCCGTGCGCGCCTCGGTCTCGAAGAAGCTGGCGGCCTTGATGGGCGCCGACGAATCGGCCTTCAAGGACTATTTCGACGTCCAGGACCTGGACTGGGACACCTGGAACGACATCGAGGGGCTGGAGGTCAAGCCGATCTTCTCGCCCCATCCGGTCGAGAACTCGATCTTCGTCTTCCGCACCCTGTGGGAGGACGGCTGGCGCTCGTACGCCCATTACGCCGACATCGCCAGCTTCCGCGTGCTGGACCAGATGGCCGCCAACGGCGTGCCGTCGGACCTGATCGCCAAGGTCAAGCGCGACTACCTGCTGCCGTCGGACCTCAAGAAGATCGACATCGGCGGCGGCCTGATCCACGGCCATGCCGACGATTTCGCCGACGACGATTCGGGCAAGATCATCCTGGCCCACACCGCCATGCAGTTGACGCCGAAGCAGAAGGAGATCGGCTCGGGCGCCGCCTTCGGCACCTCGGACGTGCTGGTGCCGGCCTTGCAGGACTACGGCATGCGCTTCGCGCACAGCTATCTGCTGGCCTATTTCCCCGAGGTGCCGGCGCATCAGTTGCGCATCCTGCTCAACCATCCGGTGCGGCTGATCAACCCCGAGACCATCCTGATCCGCGAGGGGCGGCCCTGCTACACGGTCTATCTGATCCTGTCGGGCACCGTCGAGGCGATCAGCGGCGGGCGCCGCCGCAGCGCCATCATGACGGCCGGCGCGGTGATCGGCGAGTTGGCGGCCCTGAACGAGACGCCCTCGCGCGAGACGGTGCGCGCCCAGGGCTTCGTGCGCGTGTTGTGCCTGCCCACCGTCTTGTACCGCACCTTCGTGGCGCGCAACGGGCTGGCCGACCGGATCGTCCGCATGGCCGACATGCGGCGGTTCTTCAACAACACCTGGCTGCTGGGCGAGAACCTGTCGGCCCACGTCCACAACCGCATCGCCGGCCGCACCCAGGAGACCATCTTCGCGGATGGCGGCGAGATCGTCATCCAGGGCGCCGATCGCATGCTGATCGTGCGCGAGGGCGCCATCGAAAAGCTGCTGGACGGCAACGTGGTCGACCGCGTCGAAGCGGGCGGCCATGTCGGCGTGGCCGAGGTGCTGTTCTCGGGCCGCTCGTTCTTCCGCTACCGCGCCGCCGGCCGCACCGTGGTGCTGGCCGTGCCGGGCGGCATGCTGCGCGAAATCCCGATCACCCGCCTGAAGATGGTCGAGGATTATCAGCGCCGCATGGCGCGGATGTTCACCCCGCGCGAGGAGGAGCAGGCGTTCCCCTGGATGCACGACTACGCCACCGGCATTCCCGGCATGGACCGCCAGCATCAGCGCCTGTTCGACCTGGCCAGTCTGGTGGTCGAGGCGGCGCGGAGCGGCGAGAAGGATCGGCTGATCGCCGTCTTGGACGACATGCTGTCCTTCACCCGCCAGCATTTCGGCGACGAGGAACGCCTGATGTCCGATACCGGCTATCCTCAACTACCCGAACATGCGCGCATCCACGCCACCCTGCTGGACGAAATGGTCCGGGTGCGGCAAGGCTGCCAGGAAAAGTCGGCCGACGACCATGACTTCCATCACTTCTTCCAGACCTGGATCATCAGCCACATCTTCAAGGATGACAGCCGCTACGCCCGCTATATCGTCGAACGCGGCGACTACGTGGCCTGAGCGCTTCCCTTGACGGCGAAATCCGCGGGGGCGTAGCATCCCGCAGCGCGGTCCCCAGCACCCAGCGGGTGACCAGCGGCATCCCGCGCCTGGACACCATGCTGGCCGGCGGCTATTACCGCGGCAGCACCATCCTGATTTCGGGCTCGCCGGGCACCGCCAAGACCAGCTTGGCGGCGGTGCTGGTCAACGCCGCGTGCCAAAACGGCGAGCGCGCCCTGTTCGTCAGCTTCGACGAGCCGGAGGAGCAGATCGTGCGCAACATGCGCTCGATCGGCATCGAGTTCGACACCCACCGGGCCGCCGGCCTGCTGCGCATGAAGAACATGCGCGCCGCCTCGGCCTCGGCGCCCGAGCATTTCCAGCGACTGCGCCTGGAAGCCGAGGAATTCCGCCCCGCCGTGTTGATCGTCGATCCCGTCTCGGCCCTGACCAAGGCGGGCGGCGCCGCCCTGGCCAACGCCTTGATCGAGGTGATGGTCGACTACGTCAAGGGGCGCGGCATCACCACCGTGTTCACCGCCCTGGTCGACGACGTCGACCCCGAGCGCGAGGTGACCCTGAACCACGTCTCGACCATCGCCGACGTGTGGCTGCATCTGACCTTCGTGCCGCATGGCGGCGAGCGCAACCGCGCCCTGTCGATCGTCAAGGCGCGCGGCGCCGGTCATTCCAACCAAGTGCGCGAACTGATCCTGAGCGACGATGGGCCAAGTCTGGCCGACGTCTATTCCTCGAGCGGCGTGGTGCTGATGGGCACCGCCCGGCTGGAGCGCGAGGCCGAGGAGGCGGCTGGCGAAATCGAACGCCGCTTCGGCCAGGACACCCGGCGCAAGGAGGCGCAGATCCGTCTGAAGGAGGTCGAGGGTCGTCTGGCCGCGGCAAAGGTCGAATTGGAGGCCCGAATCAGCGAACTCGACATGCTGGAAACCGAAGAACAAAGATTGAGTGGAATGCAGATCGAGCGAACACGGTCGATCCGCCGGTCACGGAGGGCGGACGGCCCATGACGTCTTACGAACTGTTCATCGCCGGCCAGTGCGCCAATTCGCTGGTGGCCTTGCACAACCTGCAAGAGGTGCTGGAACGTTTGCCGCCGGGCGCCGTCGAACTGACGGTGACCGACGTGTTGTCCGAGCCGCTGAAGGCGCTGGACGCCGGCGTGCTGATCACCCCGGCCCTGCTGTGCCGCGACCACGGCAAGACCCGCATGCTGGTGGGCTCGATGAACACCCGCGAGCGACTGGTGGCCTGGCTGAAAAGCGGCGGCCCGACGATGAACGACGATGGCGTATAGCTCGCCCGACCAGGCCGCCGCGCTGACCATCTGGCAGGCCCTGTTCGACGCCCTGCCCGCCGCCGTGGCCCTGCTTGACGCGGGTGGCCGGGTGGTCGCGGTGAACCGCGTCTGGGAAAAGGTCATCGGCCCGTTCGACCGCGCCGCCATCGCCCGCGATCCGCGCGAAAGCTATGCCCGGATGGGCGTGCGCAAGGGCTTGTGGGACGACGCGGTCGCCCAGCGCCTGGAAACCGCCCTGTCCGACGTGGTCGCCGAGCGCATCGAATCGTACAATGACGAGGTGCCGGTGACCATGGGCGAGGTCCTGTGGCATCGGGTCGGCATCGTGCCGCTCGACCGCACCAGCTTCGACGGCGCGGTGGCCATCCATCTCGACGTCACCGAGCAGCGGCGGATGCGCCTGGAATTGGTCGAGCAGGCGCAAATCCTTGAAAACGCCAACCGCGAACTGCGCCAATTCACCTATGTCGCGTCGCACGACTTGCAGGAGCCGCTGCGCACCGTCGTCAGCTATCTGCAACTGCTCACCCGTCGTTGCCAGGGCCGGTTGGACGAGGAGGCTACGACCTTCGTCGGCTTCGCGGTCGACGGCGCGCGGCGCATGTCGTCCTTGATCCAGGATCTGCTCAGCTATTCGCGCATCAGCTCGGCGGTTCCCAAGATGGAGGCGGTGGCGCTGGGCGACTGCGCCGAGGACGTGCGGCGGGCGCTGCACGCCGCCATCGAGGACGCCGGCGCCGATGTGCGGATCGACGGCTTGCCCGTCGTCCACGCCGACCCGGTGCAGATGCGCAGCCTGCTGCAAAACCTGCTGTCCAACGCCCTGAAATACCACCAGCCCGGCGTTCCGCCGGTGGTCGCCATCTCGGCCCGCCGGCTGGAGTCGGCGTGGGAGATCGCCGTCGCCGACAACGGCATCGGCATCGACCCCGAATATCAGGGGCGCATCTTCGAGATGTTCACCCGCCTGCATCCGATCGGCGCCTTCGAAGGCACCGGCATCGGCCTGGCCATCGCCCGGCGGGTCGTCGAACTGCATGGCGGCACCCTGCGCGTCGAATCGGCGGCGGGACACGGGGCGACCTTCCTATTCACCTTGCCGGCACTCTGACGAACTCACCAATGCGGCGGCGGCTTGTCGTCCTGGGGCGAGCGTTCCCATCCCGCCTCGACGCCGCGCAGCCGCTCGACCACTTGACGCAACTGGCTGGTCAGGCGCTCGATCTCGCGATCCTGGCGGGCCATGACGGCGGACATCTCCTCGGCCATGCGCTCGTGGTGGGCGAGACGGGCTTCGAGTTCGATCAGGCGGTGTTCCAGGGCTTGGCTCATGGCGGGAGTCTAGCCCGGATTGGGCAAGGCGAGCCACCCCCCTTTGGATCGGGAACCGATCTTCGCCCGTCCGCGTAAACGGAAGGAACAGGCGGGAGGGCGGAATGAAAGCACTCTGCTGGCACGGCAAGGCCGACATACGCTACGAGACCGTCCCCGATCCCCGCATCGAGCATCCCCGCGACGCCATCGTCAAGGTGACGAGTTGCGCCATCTGCGGCTCGGACCTGCATCTTTACGACGGCTTCATGCCGGGCATGAAATCGGGCGACGTGGTCGGCCACGAATTCATGGGCGAGGTGGTCGAGGTCGGCCGCGACAATCGCAAACTGCGCGTCGGCGATCGGGTGGTGGTGCCGTTCACCATCGTCTGCGGCGAGTGCCGCCAGTGCCGCCGCGGCAATTTCTCGGTCTGCGAGCGCACCAACCGCAACGCCGACCTCGCCGCCAAGGCCTTCGGGCACAGCACGGCGGGGCTGTTCGGCTATACCCACCTGACCGGCGGCTATGCCGGCGGGCAAGCCGAATATGTTCGCGTGCCCTATGCCGATGTCGGGCCGGTGCGCGTTCCCGACGGGCTGAGCGACGCGAAAGTGCTGTTTCTGGGCGACATCTTCCCGACCGGCTGGCAGGCCGTGGCGCAATGCGACCTGGAGCCGGGCGACACGGTGGCGATCTGGGGCTGCGGCCCGGTCGGCCAGTTCGCGATCCGCAGCGCCGTCCTGCTGGGCGCGCGGCAAGTGATCGCCATCGACCTGGTTCCCGAGCGTCTGTCGATGGCGCGGGCGGGCGGCGCGGTGACCATCAAATCCGACGAGGAAAGCGTGCTGGACCGCCTGATGGACCTGACCGGCGGGCGCGGCCCCGAGAAATGCGTCGACGCGGTGGGCATGGAGGCGCATGCCACCGCGACGCTGGATTCGGCGCTCGACCGCGCCAAGCAGGCGGTCATGCTGGAGACCGACCGGCCGCATGTCCTGCGCGAGGCGATCTACGCCTGCCGCCCGGCCGGCGTGGTCTCGGTGCCCGGCGTCTATGGCGGGCTGCTCGACAAGGTGCCGTTCGGCGCGGCGATGAACAAGGGGCTGACCATCCGCGCCGCGCAGACCCACGTCAACCGCTGGACCGACGACCTGTTGCGGCGCATCGCCGAGGGACAGATCGACCCGTCCTTCGTGATCACCCACACCGGCCCGCTGTCCGAGGGGCCGCGCTTCTACGACATGTTCCGCGGCAAGTCGGACGGCTGCGTCAAAGTGGTGATGACCCCATGAAGGGAAGCGAAACGATCGATGGCGGCGCCCTGGCGCGCCGGCTGGGCTGGTTCTCGCTGGGACTGGGCATGGCGCACCTGATCGCCGGCCGCCAAGTGGGCCGCGCCATGGGCATCGAGGCGCGGTCCGGCCTGTTGCGCGCCTATGGCCTGCGCGAGATCGCCACCGGCGTCGGCATCCTGTCGCGCGGCGCCCCGGCGCCCTGGATCTGGGGCCGCCTGGCCGGCGACGCGATGGATATCGCCACCCTGGTCCCGGCGCTCGCCCGCGGCAATCCGGGGCGTGGCC